>JAHFFM010000115.1 GCA_023247935.1 Candidatus Omnitrophota bacterium
GCGATGGGTACGCGAGTCACCGCCGGTACGGGTAAAGGGGTCAAAGACGCCTTTTTAGCTTCCATACTTTGAATGATTTCCTGAGCATGTTTGCCTTCCACATGATCCTTCTTCGCCTGTTCGATCATGTCGCGCACTTTAGGATATTCGCTCAAATAAGGCGCCAAAACGCCCCACTCTTCAACTGCTTTGGCATAATTCCCACTGTCGTAATAACTTTTTCCGGTTTCAAAAGTATGCTCGACCCATTTCTGTCTTTGTTCAAATGCTTTGTCTATTTCAAGCTTCTTCATATTGGCGGCTTCCGCCTCACCTTTGAATTTTTGGTCCGCTTCCTGCAAAATACCGATAACTTCATCTTCGTTTTTAAGCTGCACAGGTCTCTTGGTTGCGGCAGAGCCATCTTCGCCGACCAAATTTTTACCGGCCGCAATCTGGTCATAGCTTTGCCGCAATGACTCGATCAGTCTCTTAAGAATGCCCTGGTCTTCAAGATAAGGCAGCAGCCTCTCCCACTGACCTAGAGCCTCATCATACTGACTTTGTTCATAAAAAACTTTTCCTTTATTGAAAGTCGTGACGCTCCATTCCTGCCGTTCGGCCATGGTTTTTTCCATTTGGCCTTTTTTATCCTGGTATTCCTCGGCTTCTTTCTTGAGCTTGCCATCCGCTTCGGATAAAAACTTCATCATTTGCTCGCCATAGGGCAATTTTAATCCCTGATACTGGCCGGCGGCGGCGTCCACCGCGGCTTTTTTGGCGGATGATGAATCCGTATAGCTTTGTTTGACGGCTTCGAGAAGTTTTTGCAAACCGGATTCATCTTCAAAGTAGGGCACAAGTTTTCCCCATGCTTTCAAAGCGTCTTCGTATTTAGCCTGTAAATATAAAGTCTTGCCGGACTCAAAAGCGTCTTGTATCCACTTTTGTTTCTCGGAATATTGCTGCTCGGAACGAATTTTAGCGGCATTAGCCTCCAGCGCTTCGCTCTTCACCTTCTCATTTAATTCCATGAGAAGCACTCCCAGCTCATCCGGCGCGGAAAATTTGGCATTTTTCTTTTGTTCGGCTTGCTGGAGAATTCCGGAAGACTCAAGAGACACTTTCAAGTTCCGGTCAAAATCAGAAATTAACTTCTCCAGCTGCGCCCCATTGTCCAGGAAAGGCAATAAAGTCCTCCACTCGGACACGGCGTCCTGATAACGCCCTTGAGAAAAAGCCAATTTGCCTTTTTCAAACGTAACATTGACCCAGCTTTTCCGGTCATCGATTAATTTTTCCGTTTGGGATGAGCGGCTCTTCAAATCAAATATTTGGTCACGGTAAGTTTGATTCGCGGTTTCAAGAATTTGAGTCAATTCGGCCGGAGATTCCAGGCGCACATCTTTTTTGGCCAAAGTTTCCTGGTTTTGATCTTTAGCGGCAAGATACATTTGATAGCTTTGGTCGGCCTTGGCCAAAGTTTCCATAATTTCCTTTTCATCATTCAAAGATGGAGCCATGGAACGCCACGCGGCAAACGCGTCGCTCAACTTACCCTGGTCATAAAATGCTTTTCCGTCGTCATACATCTTTTTGATGGCCGCTTGTTTTTCGGCGAGGACTTTTTCCGTTCTTTCCCGGGAAATGTCGGAAACCTGTCTTTCTTTGTCTAATTTGAAAATCGCGTCCGCCAAAATCACGGGTAAATCCGCGGGCACCGCAAATTTGGCGGCAAGCTTGGTTTCCGCGTCACTCGCGTCTTTTTGCGTGGCCACAAAATTTCTGTAGCTGGCTGAAAGATTGTCTATTAATACTTTTATCTTGGTGCCATCCTGCATATAAGGAGGAAGTTGACCCCAGGTCTTGATCGCTTGTTCCCATTGGTTCGCGTCATAAAATTTCTTGCCCTGCGCAAAAATTTCGTTCATTTCGGTTGTCTTGGCGCTTTGGGCCTGCTTCGCTTTTTCTTGCCGCGAGATAACTTCCACGTTCATCGCGTCTAATTTTTGTGAAAATTCCGCCAAAACTTCGGCCATGCCGTCGGGAGGCGTTAAAGGTTCTTTGGATTTTGCTTCTATAGCCTGGGCTGTTTTTTGAGCGTCCAGCAAATTCTGATAACGCAAAGGCAAACCGGTTAAAATAGGTTGAATTTGCGGATGCTCTTTCATTTCCGGCGCTAAACCGGACCAATACTGAATAGCCTCGGAATACTTCCCAACCTGATAATAAGCCTTGCCTTTCTCAAAGGTCGAATTGAGCCAGGCTTCTTTTTCAACGATGCTTTTTTCAGTTTTGGCACGCTGCGACTGCAAGTCCTCGGTCGAAGTTCTCAATTTATCATCAAATTCCATGAGAATTTTTTGCATTTCAGCCGAAAACGGTATCTTGATGTGATTGTATTCGTTGGCAATGTAATTCTCGTTGGATTTTCTGGTGTCTTGTAACTTCTGCCATTGAACATGAAAGGTATCGAAAAGCGCCTGAATTCCCTGCTGGTCTTTGAGATAAGGCGCCATGGCCTCCCATTCGCGCACCGCCTCCTGGGATTTGCCCTGGTCCGCCAAATTTTTCCCGGCGAGGAATTTAGCGTCCACGAATGCCTGACGCTCTTCGGTTTCTTTCTCGAGCTTCGCGCGGTTGGCGTCCATTTCCTCGATTTCATCGGAAATTTTGCCATGCGCATCGCCCATCATATTCTCCAAACCTTGAGGAGTCTCAAATTTTGCATTCTTTAACTTGGTTTTTTCTTCTAATTCTTTTTGACTCTTTTGATATTGGTCAAAATTCAGCTCTAATTCTTTCACCAAAGTTTTGGCAGTGGATTTTTCATCCAAATTATCCACAATTTTCTTCCACTCCACCAAAGCCTGATCAATTCTTCCGGCCTGGGTGTAAACCTTAGCCTTCTCAAAGGCGGCCATCATGGCGGTTTGGCGGTCTCTGTAGCCGAGCTCAAGGGATTCCTGCTCCGCGCGGACTTGATTGGTTTTTTCTATCAATTGCTGACTGGTGGATGAAAGGGTTTTGGCAAGTTCTGCGGATAATTGGATTTTCTGGTCTTTTTTGTTCACCAGCTGGCTTAATTCATTGGAGGCTTTGGTGAATTCAACGTAGTTATTCTTAAGATTCTCGATTAAGAGCTTATCTTCGGAGGTAGCCTCTAAAAAGGGAGTGAGTTTTTCCCATTCGGAGATGGCCTGTTCGAGTCTTTGGGTTTGGAAGAAGATTTTGCCTTTTTCCATCGAACTTAAAATGGCGGATTGACGGCTGGTGAGATCGGCTTGCTGAGTTTGGGTCTCTGCGCGAAGCTGGCTGGTTTTACGCACCAGGTCTTCAATTTTATTTGAGACTTCCTGAGCCACATCGTCGGGAATTTTGGCCTTCACGTCTTTTTTGGCGGTTACGATCTGACGCTTGGCATCTGCGTCCAAATAATCGGCATAGGTCATTTTTAGATTTTCAATCATGCTGCGGTCTTTGGAAGTTTCATCCAGGTAGGGCAATAGTTTTTCCCATTCGGAGAGGGCTTGGTCGATTCTCCCGGCCTGATAAAAAATCCGCCCTTTCTCAAGAGAAGAAACCACAGTGGCATCCCTCGACGTAATATTCGATTCCAGACTTTCTCTTTCCCCGCGAAGCTTGTTCGTTTTTTGAATCAAGCCGTTGGAAATATCGAAAATCGCTTTTCGGGAATCCTCGGGTAAATCAATTCTCATTTTCTTTTTGTCGCGGGCGATTGCTACCTGCTTTTCAGCCTCGGCGGCGTCAAAAGTATTCTGTTTAAAATTGTCCAGCAATTGCTTGTCCTGAGATGCCGGGTCAAAGTAAACCATGATTTTGTCCCATTCGGCTACGGCTTCAGGATAGCGGCCCGTCTGATAAAATGCTCTGCCTCTTTCCATCGCTGAAAAAATTTCCGTCCGCTTCGTTTTATAATCTTTATCCAGCGCCCCCAGATCCGCGCGATAGGACGACGCCTTTTGCATGAGCATGTCATTGGTTTTTGAAAGAGAATCTTTGAGGTCCGCGGGAACCGTTGTTTTAGAAGCATTATTAATCAAAGCTTCTTTGTACGAACGAATCGCTTCCGCGTATTCGGTGTAATTTTGTTTGATTTCTTCGATCAATGCTTTTTCCTCGGAAGAAGGATCAAGAAGCGGAACGATTTTGTCCCATTCCGCCAAAGCCTGATCTATTTTCCCGGCCTTGGAAGCCAAATTTGCCTTGTAGATCGCGGCCGAAACTCTGGCTTGTTTATCGCCGGTAGCCTGCTGGAGCGTCAAACGCTCATTCATCGCCGTTTGTGTGCGGTTTTTCAATTCTTGATTGGCTGAGGAAATAAGCTGAGCAAATTCCGCCGGCGGGGTGTAACCGCTGGTGGATTTGGCGCGAACGTCTTTTAAAGCCATATTCTCACGGGCGGCGCCGGCATAACTGGCCTCCATTTGCTGCAATTGATTCTGCAATTCTTCCCCATTTTCCACCCAAGGCGTGATTTTTTTCCACTCCGCGATGGCTTCCGGTATGCGGCCGAGCGAGTAATAGCTTTTTCCCTGTTCGAATGCCGAAATAAGTTCCGCCCGCTTAGACGAAACCATGGTTTCGGATTTTTTCCGTTGATCTTCAGCTTCCCGGGTCTTACCGGCCACTTCGTGATTCGCGTTTTCCACATAACGGAAAAAACCTTCCGGGAGACTTAATTTGTAAGAGCCCACATTCACGGCGCTTTCATAGGATTTGGTGGTAATTTCATAAGAATTAATAGACCCCTGCGCGGAGAGAAAAGCGGCTTTGGTTACCGGATCCTGGTCAAAATAGCTGGAAAGAAGCATCCATTCGTCCAAAGCCTCTTTGTATTTGCCTTGAAGATACAAACTTTTTCCTTTTTCAAAGGTTTCGTTGACCCGTTTTTGCTGGTCTTGGGCGGATAATTGTTTTTCCGTGCCTTCCTTGGTGATTTGAGTGGCCTTGGCATTGAGAGTTCCGGCGGCTTGCTGCCAAAATTTCCTGATTTCTTCAAGCCCGGGCGGAAGACTGCCGGTAGAATCCGCGGTTTTGGCATAACCAAGCTCTGCCTGACGAAAATCGCGTCTGGCGCTTTTCAAACGCTCAAGCTCCGCGGTTAATTGTGTCTGGTCTTTTAATTTGTAAGCGAGCTTATCCCATTCCTCCACCGCCAAATCATAATTTCCGGCATCATAGGCTTGCTTGCCCTTTTCAAAAGTGGAATCCACCCAAGCCTGCTGAAAAACCGCGTCTTTTTCAATGGATTCCTGTCTTGTTTTCAGCTGAACCAGCTCGCTTTCAAGTCTTTGCTGCGCCGCGGAAAGGATTGCCGGAAATTCATCGGGAATTCTCACCTGGCTCTTGGTGCGCGCCGTCAACTCTTCATTGCTTTTCTGCTGAGAAACCATCTCCTCGTAATTCTTTTTCACTTTTTGAAATTGAATGTATTCCTGGGAACCTTCGCTGATAAAGGGCTCGATTTTTTTCCATTCTTCGAGAGCTAAACTCCAATTGCCGTTTTCATAAGCCACTTGCCCTCTTCGTAAAGTAGAGCGGATCCATGCTTCGCGGTCCGCGGAATCCGATTTGATTTGGTTTCTTTCCTGAACGGCCGTTTTGAGGGCGGTTTGCAAAGTGTCGTTGGCTTCGGCTAGAACCGGCTTTACTTCGGCGGGGGTTGAAAAATCGCTGATGGGTGCGTTCGCTTTAGCGGTTCCAGGACCTGAAAGGACCTGGCTTTTCAGATAACCGATGACTTTTTTGAACGAAGGGTATTGATTGAGATAGGGCTCAAGTTTATTCCATTCTTTGTTGGCCGAATCGTAATCACCGGATTCGTAATAAGTTTTCCCTTTTTGGAAAATTTGATTAACCCAGGCGGCACGGGAATCCTTGGCATTGTCGGCGAAAGCTGGCGAGGAAAAAATAAAGGTATGGTTGAATAAAATTAAAACGAGTAGAAAGAAGCTTATCTGCGTCCGAAATGTTTTCATTCAGGGCCCAATTTATAAGAATCGTGAATCTATAAATACTGTAAATACAGTATATTTATTGACCTACCTAAAAATAATGAGCCAAACGGGTGGCGCATGAAATCTATTCTTATTTATCCAAAAAGGACAGCACATCGCAACCCGAAGTCTTTTCTTGAGGTCCTGATAGCGTTTTTGGATAAATAAGAATAGGTTTCATGTGACAGGACCCGTTTGTTTCATTATTTTTAAGTAACTCAATAGTATAATTTTACTTAATATACCATATGTACTGTAGAGGATAAATTAAATTTGGATGGATTTTAGGCTCTATTGACCTTCGCATAAATAATAGGAGGTTTGGACGAGAGGATTTTGGAGCGAGACAAGGAGAGAGAAGGAGGCATAGCGGGGACTATGCCGACGACGAACGACGCAGTCGCAGCCCAAAA
>JAHFFM010000116.1 GCA_023247935.1 Candidatus Omnitrophota bacterium
ATAGCCCCGCCGCGAAAAAGCCTCCTCATAGCATTGCATCAAATACCGCTGCCCCACCGCGGCGGCGGCTTGTTTGCCTTCCATGCTCTTAGGTCTTTCCTTTTCCTTTAAAATGGTCATTCCGGCGCCAATCGCGCCCGAACTGACAATAGACACTTGGACGCCTTTTTTTAAAAGAGGGGTTATTTCGTGCGCAAGCTTGAGAATCAAACTTTTGTCAAAGCGGCCGTTTTTGGAAAGAATCGAGGTGCCGACTTTGACCACCAAATTCCGGACGTTCTTCGCAACCGGCCTTGTCATCACATCCCCCTCACGTGATTCAATAATTCTTTCAGGCCTTCGCCCGTGGCCGCCGAAATTGGAAAAATCTGCTTTTTGATTTTTCGTCGGAATCTTTTTAAATTTTCTTTAGCTTCAAGGATATCCATTTTATTTGCCACGACGACCTGAGGCTTCTCGGCGAGTTTCTTAGAATAAGAAGCCAATTCTTTATTCATCGCGTGATAATCCGCGACCGGGTCGCGGCCGTCCACCGCCGCAAAATCAATCACATGAAGCAGGCTGCGTGTACGCTCCACGTGCTTCAAAAAATCAATCCCCATCCCGCGGCCTTCGTGGGCGCCCTCGATAATACCGGGAATATCCGCCACTACTTTCGTAGTTTCGCCGTTATCGAATTTTACCACACCCAATATAGGATTTTTAGTTGTAAATGGGTAAGCGGCTGCTTTAGAGCGCGCGTTAGAAATCCGGGAAATAAGAGTGGATTTTCCAGCATTTGGAAAACCAATCAAACCCACATCCGCGATTAATTTTAAACGCAGATGAATGTCTTTTTCTTCTCCCGCATCACCATCTGTCGCGTCATTGCGTTTGTCATTGCCTTTTCCAGCGGCACCTCCCCGGCAAACCATCACGCGAACGCCAATCTCGGATAAATCCTTTAACAATTCGCCGGTGCCATGATCATAAACTTCGGTTCCTGGCGGTACGCCAATCACCAAATCTTCGGCCGTGGCGCCTGTTTTGTTGTTCGAAGAGCCATTCGTTCCGCGCTGCGCCGTAAAATACCGGTTCATTTGAAAATCCAAAAGAGTTTGGATGTTTTCGCGTGCTTCCAAAATAATGGAGCCCCCGTTTCCACCATCGCCGCCTGTGGCTCGATAATGTCCGGGACGGCTGCGGTCCAGGCTATGACAACCTTTGCCTCCACGGCCTGCAATGCAATGAATGATGGCTTCGTCTACAAACATAGAACCTTTCTAGCGAAAAGTGAAAAACGAATAGCGAAGAGCTTAGGAATTTTTAGATGGAATGATATGGACGCGGTTCTTGGGATTAAAATGAACCACGCCGTCTTTGAGTGCGAACAAGGTAAAATCACGACCCTGTTTTACAAAATTACCGGGGAAAAAATTAGAACCCTTTTGGCGAATCAGGATGCTTCCAGCCGTCACGGTTTCTCCGCCGTAACGTTTCACGCCTAAACGCTGAGATTGAGAATCGCGGCCGTTCTTAGAGGAACCGCCGCCTTTTTTGGTTGCCATACTTTACGCGCCTTTGTGGATATTCTTAATCTTTAACTTCAAATACTTCTGCCGGTGACCAATCTTTGTAGCCGACTTTTCACGGCGGATATATTTAAATGAAATAACCTTAGGGCCTTTAACTTCGGCAATAAGCTCTGCTTCGCAATAAGCGCCTTTGACATAAGGACGGCCCACTTCAATGTGGCTGTCCCCAGACAAAAGGAGAACCTTGTCGAGTTTAACCTCTTTGTTCTTGCCCACGTCAAAACGCTCGACGAGAACCTCGTCGCCCGATTTAACTTTGTATTGTTTTCCGCCGGTTTCGATAACTGCAAACATAGGTTCAGGATGCTACCAGAGCCTCTTTCTTCTGTCAAGAATTCTCTTAAGCCTCACCTCTTCCACATGAATATGAGGGTCAGCTACAAGACTGATTTTATTTCCCGATTGATTCTCAAGCTGACGAATAAGCTTCCCGTCTTCGCGTCCCAAAAGCTCAATCACGTCAGGCGAGGCGGCCAATTCCACATGCTCTTTACGAATGGATTTGAGATGCATGGATAATTTTTGAAGCGCATCCGTGGCAACCGTTTCCTTGGATTTCACCACTCCCTTTCCTTTGCAGTAAGGACATTGAATAGTCGAAGCGCCTTCTAAACTCCGGCGCATTCTTTGACGGGTCATTTCCACCAAACCCAGCTGAGACAAATTTAAAAAACTGGTTTTCGCGCGGTCTTTTCTCAAAGAATCTTCAAGAATTTTAAGAACGGAACGACGATGGTCCGCCTGCTCCATGTCGATAAAATCGACGATGATGATACCTCCCAGATCGCGCAAACGAATTTGTTTGGCAATTTCACGTGCAGCTTCACAATTGGTGCGAAAAGCGGTTTCCTCAAGATTACGCGTGCCGGTGAATTTTCCGGTGTTCACGTCAATGGCGACAAGCGCTTCGGTTTGTTCGATTACGATGTGTCCGCCGCTTTTAAGCGTAGCTCTTGTGTCGAAAATGCGGTCGATTTCTTTCTGAATGCCATGAGCCGCGAACAACGGTGATTCACCCCCATACATGACAAGCTTCGGCCTCAAAGTCGGCACCGCAGCGCGCATGAATTTATCGATTTTCTTGTATTCCTCGCGGTCGTTCACAACGATGCGCTCATAACTTTCTGTCATCACGTCGCGGACCATGCGAATCACCAAGCCATATTCCTCATGCACCACGCTGGGCGCCGGTTTCATGGCGCATCGACGCTGAATTTGCCGCCATTGATGCACCAAAAACTTGATGTCTCTTTCGAGAATTTTGGCTTCAGAACCCGAGGCCGCCGTACGCACAATCACGCCTGAATTTTCAGGCAAACGGCATCCGCGGACAATTTGGCGAATCCTCTCGCGCTCACGCCTGTCATCAATGCGCTTGGAAATGCCGATATGCGGCGAATGCGGCATAAACACGACAAACCTGCCCGCCAATGAGATTTGGCAGGTTAAACGCGCGCCCTTGGTCCCAAAAGGCTCTTTAACCACTTGTACCAGCACTTCTTGATCTTTTTTAAGCACATCCTGAATCTGAGGTATCGGTTCATGGCGCCCACGACGACTAGGTGGAGACGATTGAGCCTCATCCCCTCCCTCTCCAAAATCCGCGTCTTCCGAATCCAATATCCCTTGCCCAATAACATCCGCTACATACAAAAAACCGTTCTTTTCAAGACCCACGTCAATAAACGCGGCTCCGATGCCCGGCACAATAGAGCTGACTTTTCCTTTAAAAATGGAACCCACCAACTGTTTGTCGGTTTCGCGCTCGACATGATATTCCTCAAGATGGCCGTCTTCGACCACCGATACTTTTGTGGATTGAAATTCCACGTTTACCAATATTTCTTTTTTCATCTTCTTAAACCTCTTTCAATTAACAATAAAAAACACGTTCTATCCATGAGTCCCATCCCGGACAGAACGTGTTTATGAATTATTTTTCATACGGACACGCCCCAATACGCGCGCCCGGTTTTTTCTTAAAGCTTATGACCTGTCGGAACCGTTTCTTTGATCACGGTAACCGTCATAAAGAAAAGCAAATCTGTTTTGGTCACAGCCTTATTTTGATAAGAAAAAAACTTATCCAGGATAGGAATGTCCCCTAAGAGAGGGACTTTCGTTTTAACGTCTTCTGTATCCTCTTTGATCAATCCTCCAATAGCTATGGTTTGCCCGCTTCTGATACGGACATTCGTTACGGCCTCGCGAGTTGAAAATCGCGGAGCTTTAATTTCTGTTGTCAGATCATCATACCCGATCAAATTTGTGATTTCGGGATGAACGGTCACGACAATCTCATTCTCATTATTGACTTGCGGAACCACGGCTAACCGGATTCCCAAATCGCGGTCATTGTAGCCTGTGATTTCCATCTTGCCGGTGGTAGAATTTCGCTCAAATGTAGGAATAGCGATAATTTCACCCACCAATATTTTTGCTTCTTGATTGTTTAAAACCACGACATGCGGTTCTGAAAGAATTTTCGTATCATGCTTTTGGGCGATCATATCCAAAATCATTTGAAATTGCGAAAAATCAATTGAACCAAAAGTAAACTCTGCCTTATCTGCCACAGGAAAAGTGGGCTGAATAGGCTCCGTACCGGTGCCGCCTTTTCCTTTGGGAAAATCTTCAATAGTGGTGGTTGTTGTGCCTGTCGACGTTGCCGTAGAACCGGTTTGCGAACCGCGGCCAATCGGGAAGAAACGGCTGAGCGCCGTGCGCTGAGTTGCGGGAAATGGTCCCGTAGTTGGCCTCTTTGAACCTGTGAGCGCGGCTCGAATGTTCCAATCAATTCCAAGTTTATCAGTCGTACCGAGCGTTATCTCCACCACTTTGGCTTCAATCAAAACCTGAGGGGTCGCCGCGTCCAATCGCGAGATAACGGAACGGATATTTTGTAAACTCGTCGGCATGTCCGTCACGATGAGGGTGTTGGAACGATTATCCGAGCGAACTTTTCCTCTCTCACTCAACATTTCATTCACGGACTTTTCCACATCCGCGGCCTTGGAATAATTTAAAACAAAAACTTCCGTGCTCAATTCTTCCTGGTTTAAATTGGTAACCGTGGCCACGCGAATGACATTTTCCTGCCTGTCATAAGCATACCCGTACGTTTTTAAAATCACATCCAGCGCTTTTTCCCAGGGAACGTCCACCAAACGAATCGTCACCGTGCCAGTAACGTCTTTCCCCGCCACAATGTTTACACCGCTTTTGAAAGCCAGAATACGCAGCACATTTTGGATGTCCGCGTCTTTAAAATCCACGGTGATGTTGCCGGGAGAAGTAACTTCTACGGATGTTTTGGTTTCCACAGACTCGCCCTCTGAAGCTTGAGACTCTGATGGAGCGCTTGAAGCCTGCGCAGGCGCTGGCGCCGAAGGCTGAGAAGACGCCTGCTCATTTTCAGACGTCCGGCTTTCAGGAACCGTATTAGAAGCCTGATCCGCGATGGAATCAGATAAAAGAAAAGAGCTGAAAATAAAACTAAAAACCAAGCTCAGGACAAAAAACTTTTTATGATGTCGCATTCTTTTTTGTATCACCCTGGTATAAAGCCTTGAATTCCTCGATCCCGTTTACCGAAAAAAGCGCGCCATCCGCGCTGATTTTGAGAACCTTTACGCTCCCCACTTCATCCCCTTCCTTGAGGACGGACCCGTTAGCCACCACGATCGAATTCTTTGGATCCGTGTCCATCACAACCCCTTCAACCATCACTTCTTCCATGGTTTCGACATTCAGTAAACCTCCGGCTGTAGATTTACTGCTGGAGGCGACTAATTGAACAAACGGATCGCGCTTACCTTTGGCGTTATAAAGAGCGTTTTCGGCGAAAAGTTTCTGTGCGCAAAAAATCATACCAAACGCACAAACAAAAAGCCACAAAAAGCGTCGTCTCATGCGGTTTTCCCTACTTTTCCCTTCGAAAGGCTTCCATGGAAAGCTCAATGTTATGCTTTCTTTCATTTAATGGATTTACCGAAATTTTTAAATCTTTGATTTTAAAATAAGTGTCACCCGATTCAAGATTTGAAAGAAAAGATCCCAATTCATGCGTGCCAGCGATGGCCTTTACTTGAATAGGAAGAGCGGCATAATTACCTTTAGCCGAAGAAGGCTTCGCTCCCTCAAACGGCTCCAGAGAAATAATTTTCACACCGGATTTTTGAGCCAACTTGGACAAATTTTCAAGAAGCGCGGGCGTCCCATCGCGATCCACGAACATTTTGTCTTTTTCTGAAAGATCATGTTTTGCAATTTCCCATTTTTTAGCGATCTCTGTTTTATTCCGGCTATCATCTTTTAATTCGTTTAACTGCTGCTGCAAAGGCTGAATTTTCGGAGACAATTCTGAAAAGACGCGTGAAACAGGGGAAATCCAAAAAAAATAATCCATCACCAGCAGGAAAACGCCGCCCAAAATCAGAATCATTTTCTTTTCTCTCGGATTGCGGTTATTGAGAAAATTAAGCAGCGCGTCGACTTGAGGGAAAGAAAGTTTTTTCATCATCCGGTTTTTTCCTTCCGGAATTTACAATGAATCGTAAAATCATAAACGTCAAAATCTTTAAAGCGCCTTTGATTGATATTGTTCGGTTTGATCTCGGAAAAAAGTTCGGTGAAATACGGCGTTTCCTTTAACTGCTTCAAATATTTTCCAATGAACGCAGTTTCCTGGCCTTGGCCTACCGCGCTTCCCTCTAAAACCAAATACATATCCTTGGCCGCTTTTTTGTCTTTATCCGAAGACTGCGGCTCAGTTGAAGCTTTATCCGATCCTGAAGGCTTGGGCCCCTGATCCGTA
>JAHFFM010000117.1 GCA_023247935.1 Candidatus Omnitrophota bacterium
TAAAAATAAAAGAGTTTCGCGAAAAAATCAAAATCCATGCAGTACTGATATTTTTTTTCGAAGGCTGCCTTTTCAGCCGTTTGCGCCCGCCAAAAAACTCCGGGCTGGGCAAATGGCATTTTACAAAAATATTTCTCGAAACTTGTTTGAGGATCCGCTTTAATGATCCCCGGCGCATATTTCCCGCCTTCAAAAATTTGACGCACATCACTGCAAATCCATTGCACTTCCGGATGCCTGAGAAAAAAATCAGCGACACTGGATAAAGCGCCCGGCAAAAGATAATCATCGCTATTGAGATAAGCCAGGATACTGCCGGTCGATTTTTTAATCCCGGCTTCAATGGCGGCCGCCTGTCCCCCATCCGGACCGCTTTGCCAATAATGAATCTTCGACTCGTATTTTTTGATAATCTCGACGGAGCCGTCACGACTGCCTCCATCCATGACGAGGTACTCCAAGTTAGGATAACCTTGCTCTAAGACCGAGCGAATGGTTTCTTCGAGAAAACGCGCCTGATTATAAGAAGGCGTGATAATGCTGATTTTAGGAAAATTAATAGTACCACCCGTACTTCAACAGCTTTTTTTCCAAGTAAAGGAAAGGCTTGGAGTCGATGGTACTTTGAACGTACTTGTGGAATAATTTGTTCGCCAGCGACGGTTTAGGGTATTTCATTTGATAATCTGGGTTTAATTTACCGATCGCTTTTGCCGCGGCGATAATTTTTTTCCAATCGGCGGACCAGATATCTTGCCTCGAAAAGAAATCAGCACCATGCTGATCGATCAACTGAAGCAATTCAAGATCAAAATAATACAAATTTTCCTCGATCACGCTCGAGATGTCGATGCCCAACTCCTCCCAACCTTTAAACCAATGCTCGGGACAAGGTTTTGTGGGATTAAACGTCATAGAATTCATGTAACCATACATCCGGTAAATACCGATATCCGACAGTTTTTTAATAACCGCTTTTTCCTTCGCGCGATACAACCGGTGCTTGGACTCCGTTCTTTCCCAATGACAAAATTGATAATGCAGGCACACGATCTCATTCAAATAAATTTTCTTTTTGGCGTCCAGCGGTGTATAAGCCATGTGAAAGCCTTGCTCCCCCACCTCCGGAATCTCCGAAACGCCGTCATCCACCCAAATCGAGCGATAAGGCGGGCCAAAAACCTTGGGATCTGTCACGCGGTATTGATGAACGTCTTTCCATAAAGTCACCCATTGAAAATTAATCAACGTTCCGGGTTCCGCGTCCAAAACCGTCTGCCATTCCCGGCTCTTCAACACATTGGCGGATAAAATTTCATCCGCGTCCAGCGCCACAATAATTCTTTTATCGCATTGGATCTTTCTGGCTTCCGCGAACACAAAACGCCTTTTAAAATCGTAGCGCATCGGCTTGTCAATTTTATGCAAAATGACCTTGGGATACTTTTTATAAATCGCGGTGGCATCCGTCAAGCCCGTCATCTCATCCATCACGATAATGTGATCGGCAAAACGGCTCGAAGTCGCCAAAAAACGATCCATCATCCATGTTTCGTCTTTGGCGCAGGTCACCACAATCACTTGAGTGCCGTTCATCGAGAGAAGCTCTTTCCTTTTAAGAAACGTTTCAGTTCGCGGATCAAAAAGCGGCCTCGTGCGGCCGAAAGCCATTTCTTTTGTTCAGCGGTTTGCGCCCGTCGCTTGGCCAGGTGGAAATAGCGCCAAAACAACTCCCGCTTCCCCTCTCTAAAAGTCGTCGCATCTAAAATAGTCGTCATGGTTTGCCACATTTTTTGATCCAGCTCTTTCTGAATTTTGGATTCGTCCCTATTTTTATCATCCGTCATGTAGCCAAGAACTGTTCGGCCTAAAAGCTCATTTTGTTCCAAGAAATCATCCTGACGCCAGGTATTCCACATGTAATTATCTTCATGCTGTCTGTACCGGGCGAACGATTCGCGCACTTCTATCACTGGAAAACGGCCGGCGATCCGGTACCAAAACTCCGCGTCAGCGCTGTATTCAAATCTTTCGTCAAAACCTCCGACAGACTCGACGATTTGACGGGACCAACAATTCCCCGAAGTCATGGGAAGCGCTAAATTCCGCACCGTATCCAATCCCTTAGGATGAAACTCCGCCGGCCGGCCGATCGATCCGTTTTGCAGAATCAAAGACGGTTCGCGCAGTCCCGACAAAAAATCTAATAAGCGCGCGACGCCCCCGTCCACATAAACATCATCCGAACACAAGAGACTCATCCATTGCCCACGCGCGTAGGAAATGGCTTTATTCCAATTTTTTACCATGCCGAGATTGGTGTTGTTGCGATAAAGACAAGTGTTCGGAAATGCTTGGAGCTTGCTTTTTAATTCAGAAAAAATTTTTAAGTCGGAGCCGTTGTCTACGACCACGATCTCAACTTGATCGGACCAAACGTTCACACTCCGCACAGCTTCTTCGACCAAAGCCACGCGATTCCAAGTCGGAATCAAAACGGATAAAAGCGGCAAAGCTTTATTGTTCCTTGAATATCGCGGCCAAACCGTGTTTTAACGAGACGTATTTTGGCTTCCAGCCGGGCACCACGGGATAGGCATGTTTGGGATTCATAAATTCTTCATCCCGGTACGGCCTCCCTCCCCATTGCACCTTTATTTTTTTTCCTCTGGCCTGAGAATAAATTTGAACCACTTCTCTTAACGAAAGAAAACGGCTCAGACCGATACAATAGTTGCTCTCAAGACGGCTGGACGAGGAATGGATAAGAGCGATCAGGCGAAGATATGCCCCCACGACATCCTCCAGGTGAACGAGATTCATTTTTTGACGACCCGGGGACATCGCGAGCGTTTCACCCGTGGCGACCGCCCGATCCAACCAGTAAAATAATTTTTTACGACGATCACCAGGGCCATACGTGTCGTACAATTCCATTGTCACTACTTTCAACGCATTTGAATTTTGATAAAATTTTAAAATATCTTCAAATGCCTGCTTGGTCGCGGCATAAAGCGACGCCGGCATGCCCGCTTGATTGTCGTGGCGCTGCCAAAAGGTTCCGGTATTGATAAACCAGGGGACGCCCGCTTGGGCGGCGGCGTCCGCCAGCCGAAGTCCCAGAGAAATATTGGATTCCAAGAGCGGCGCGATATCTTCGGTTTTGTGACTGGCGACAAAATAACCGGCCAAATGAATCACGCCATTAATCTTTAGCCGGCGAAACTGTTTGGCGAGAGCCAACGCCTCCCCGGGGTCTTTCAGCGGGATTCCTAAATTTTTTATTTTTTTAATAGGCGTATTTTTGCGCGTGAGGCAATAAACACGATGCTTGCCGCGGCGTGTCAATTGCCGGCACAATTCAGAGCCGATAAATCCCGTTCCGCCGGTGACTAATAAATTCATGCCTTTCCCTCAAAAGGACTCACAAACCCTTGAAAACCCGGCCAGTTTTTATCTTTTTCGGAAAGAATCGGCTGAGCGATGGGCCATTTAAAATTTGCCGAATCCCAACGGATCCCCTGATCATGCGATGGGGAAAACACTTCCCCGACCTGATAAACCATGGTGCTGGATTCGCTCAACACCAAAAACGCGTGCGCGACTCCCTTGGGCAGGTAAAGCGCTGTCCTGTTGCTATCCGAAAGATTTTTTGAAAAACATTGTCCAAAGGTCGGAGAGTGCTTGCGAATATCCAAAACGACATCCAAAACTTCCCCCTGAGCCACCCAAACGATTTTTTCCATCGCCATCGGGGGCGCTTGATAATGAAAACCCCTCAAAACATTCTTGAGAGACACCGAGAAAAAAGTTTCTTTGCATGGAAAATGAATCGCGTGTTTGGCAAAAACATCCGAATTAAAAATTTTAACAAAACGACCGCGAGCGTCCGAAAATTCCTCCAAAGAAATGACGTGCACTCCCTCGATGGGAGTTTTTTCTATTTTGAGAGCCATTTTTTAATCCCTTGAAATATTTTATCCGGGGAAAGCCCCGCCTGTTGTTTCAAATAATCCTGCGTTCCTACGTGAGTCAAAAGATGGTCCGGCGTCGCGAAACTAAGAAAGCGAATGGCGTTGTTTCCCGTCTCAAGAACACAACGCGACACCGCGTCCGCCAACCCTCCCTCGGAGGTATGCTCCTCTAAGGTCACGACGTGCTTGGTCAGACCCGACCAAAAAGCGATCGCTTTCCGATCCAGAGGCTTTAAGGTATGAAAACTCAACACCGCCGCACTGATTCCTATTTTTTCCATTCGTTCGGCAAGCTCCATGGCCGTTTTCAGCATTCCACCGGTGCTCATCAAACACAATCGGCGCCCTTGGCGAAGCACCAGCGCCTTTCCGATCTTAAAATTCTTGGGCATCTGAGAATGAACCGTCGGCTCCCCCGCTTTTCCGAGTCTCAAATAACAAGGGCCGTTCATTTTCATCATCGCTTCGGTGGCAAGCCTGGTTTCCGCGGGATCTCCCGGCGCGATTACCGTCATGCCCGGAAGCGTTTTCATAACCGCCAAATCTTCCAGCGCGTAATGCGTGTAGCCCAAAGATCCGTAAGCCATTCCTCCGCCCACCGACACTATTTTGACATTGGCTTTGTGATAGCACACATCGTTTCGCACCTGTTCCAAACAGCGCAACGTTGGGAAATTGGCGATCGAGTAAGTGAGCGCGACTTTTCCGGAAAGCGCCAAGCCTGCCGCGACACTGGTCATGTTTTGTTCGGAAACTCCCATATTCACAAAGCGGTCGGGAAATTGTTTGATAAATGGCTCTAACACCGAATAGCCAAGATCACCTGTCAAAAGATACACACGAGGATCGCGTTTGGCGATACTGCACAGCGCTTCTACAAAAGCTTTTCTCATGACTTGGAATGAATCTCGTCCAGAGCGCTGAGAAGTTGCTCCGCTGTCAGGGACTGATAATGCCAGGCCAGTTTATTTTCCATAAAGGAAACGCCCTTGCCCTTCACCGTATGCGCGATCAAACAACTGGGTTTCCCTGCCTTCCAAGGAAGGCGTTTGAATGCTTTGGCTAAACGCGTGTGATCATGCCCATTCACTTCCTCGACCGACCAACCAAACGCGCGCCATTTTTGAGCCAGAGGTTCCAAGCCCAACACGTCTTTGACACTTCCAAAGCTCTGAATTTTGTTGTAGTCGACAATCACTGTCAACCGATCCAAGCGGTGATGCGCCGCGAATAAAGCCGCCTCCCACGTGGAGCCTTCATCGCATTCGCCGTCACTGATCAGCACAAACACCCGGTTCTTTTTTTTATCCTTTTGAGCGGCGAGCGCCATCCCGCAACCTAATCCGAGCCCATGCCCTAAAGAACCGGTCGACACTTCAACACCAGGAACTCCGTGATGAGTCGCATGCCCCGCCAGACTCGATCCATTTTGACAAAAAGTGTTTAATTTCTTTTTTGCAAAAAATCCCCGTTCCGCCAGTACCGCGTACAAAGCCGCGGCCGCGTGTCCCTTGCTTAAAATAAAACGATCGCGATCCGGCCAAGCCGGCTTTAAAGGGTTTACTTTTAAAACTTCCCCATAAAGCACCGCCAAAATATCGGCGACCGACAAGCAAGAACCCACATGCGCCGCTTTGGCGTGACTTGTCATGCGAAGAATGCTTTCGCGGACACACCGAGCCATTTTTTGAGAGGCTGACTTCATTTTACCGTTTGTACCAATCGACTGTTTTTTGAATAGATTCCTGAATATTAAATTTTTGCTTCAAGCCCAATTCTTTTCGTGCGCGGGCAACACTCGGAACATAACGGTTTCCACCCATCCCCACAAATCCCCGGTGATTGATTCTAATTTTAGGCTTTGAATCAAAAGCGTCAGACACCTTTTCCGCTAATTGCCGGATTGTCACTTCTTTATCCGAGCCAACATTGTATGGACGACAAACCTTACCTTTAAACAAAATCGTCCAGAGCCATGAAGCTAAGTCAGCGGCATAAAAGTAGGAGCGCACTGTTTTGCCGTCCCCTTTCACCTCGATGGATCCGCCGGTCAAACCATCACGAATAAAATTTCCGGCTGCGTGATGTCCGTTTAAGTTCATGTAAGGCCCCACAAAGGTAAAACACCGGGCAATTTTTGTCTGGAGCCCGTACTCTTTGTGATACAAAGCGCATAAAAGCTCCGCGAGTCGCTTGCCTTCGGCATAAGCCGAATGGGCGCTCAAGGGGTCGGGAGCACCCGTAAAATCTTCCAAAAGACGGGAAAGCCCGGCAGGCTGCGCGCCATAAACAGCGCCTGAGCTTAACAATAAAAACTTAGCATTCTTGTTTCTCTTGGAAAAATCCAAAACTCTCTTTGATCCATCAAAAAGATACTCCAGGGA
>JAHFFM010000118.1 GCA_023247935.1 Candidatus Omnitrophota bacterium
GTAAATAGAAAAACGCCCCACCAAGCGGATTTAGCGGTAGGCGCATGCGCTTTCTCAGCCAATTTTTTCTCCATATCTTGTTTCAAATGCGGCGCTGTTTTCCACATATGAATCACAAAACCGCCCACCAAAAACGCGGAAACAAGCCCCATAGCTCCTTCCCATAAGGGTTCGCTAATGGAAGCTTGAAAAATCACATAACCAAGCAAAAAACTCACGACTAAGGACGTAACGACTCCCCAAGTCACGGCTGGCAAAAGATTTTCCTGACGGATTTTTCTCAAATAAGCCACCGTGATCGCGACCATTAAAAACGATTCAAAACCTTCTCTTAATAAAATCACAAATGCCTGAAACATATTTATTGGTTTCCTTCCAATTGAAAACGAATGGGAATTTCTACGCGGGATTCCACTTTCAGAGAGCCAATTTTCGCGGGTTCAAATCTCCAGCGGCGCACGGTTTTTAACGCGGACTCATCAAGCGCTTGAAAACCGGAACCGTTTTTAATGTTTACTTCTTTAGCCTGTCCGGACGCGCCCACCTGCACAGACAACAAAACAACACCCTCTTCCCTTTTTTTTCGCGCTTCTTCGGGATAAGACGGCGCAGGGTTTCTCATGTATTTGGGTTTGGCTTGAGTGACCGCACCGGCGGAAGAATAAAAAGTCGTCGCATCCTTCCCCGGAATGAGAGAACTGCCGTCACCTGTCAGTTTCGGCGGTTCAGGAGCCACGGGTGCCAGCTTGGGAGCTTCCGGTAAAGGCATGGTTTCGATTTGCCGCTGAAAAGCAACCGTATCTTCTTGAGCCATAGGTTCGGGAGCCTGTTCAACCACAGGAGCCGCCGGTGCCGCGATAAGCGAAACTTCCATACCACTTCCCAAATCCACCCCATATTCCGCGGCGTGGACAAACATCGCGCCGCCGACAAAGAAAAAAAGCGCATGAATCATAAAAGACATTCCCGCGCCCATCCAGCGGTCCTGCCTTTTTGGAAAATACACGGTTCTTGTCATGATTTTTGCGCCTGAGTTTGAATGGAAACTTTTTGAATGCCCATTTTTCTTACTTCATCAAGAACTTGCACCGCCGTGCCAAAAGAAGCGTTTTCGTCGCCATGAATAAAAACTCTCATATCAGGTTCCACGGCTTTCATTTTTTGTAAATGCGCCCGCATTTCGTCCAAAGACATGCGTTCCTTGTTTAAATAAATCCAGCCCGCTTGCGTGACGGTTACCGTCGCCGAAGTTTTTCTTTCCTGAGCGGTCCCGGTGGCTGCCTTGGGAAGATTGACGGAAATACCCTGGTTTTTGATCATCGACATAGAAACCATGACAAACGTCGCCAAAAGAAAAAAGACGATATCGATGAGCGGAATGATTTCGATCCGGGCTTTTTTCTTAACGCTGGGTAACGGAATTCTCATATTCGCCCGCCGGTTTTACCAAAAGAATTTCAAGATGATTGGATGCGTCCTCAATGTCATGTCTAGCTTCTTCAAGACACGTATTCAAATAGTTGTAAGGAATCAAAGCGACGATCGCAATCACAAGACCAAAAGCGGTCGCGATCAACGCTTCGGCGATACCGCCCGTAATGGCCGTGGGAGCGTCCAATTCCGCGCCGCCCAAAAGACCGAAAGCGTGAATCATGCCGGTCACGGTGCCGAATAAACCCAGAAGCGGAGCTAAAGTGATGATGGTATCCAGCGCAGCCAGGCCCTGGTTAAAACGTTTAAGCTCATGATTGGCAGCGCGTAGCAAAGCATTGGAAAAAGATTTTTCCTTATTCTCCAAAGCATAAACAAGCGTGCGAGCCACAAAATCCTGGCAATTTTTCCCGGATTCAATCGCCTCCTGAATGCTTCCCCGCTCCACTTCTTCCAGAATTTTCTCGACGATAGCTGGTTTGCGGCGGGCTTTTTCGCGCACAATAAAAAACAAGCGCTCCATCACCACGGCCAAAGAAACGATGGATGTTAATAGAAGCGGCCACATCACGGGACCGCCCTTCCTAATCAGTTCAAACATTGTCTTCCCTTTCTAATGCGCCAAACATCAAAAGATAAAAATTGGTCAACTGTTTCTGTTCCAGAATAAGATGCATTTCCATTTTATAAATCCCCCATGGTTTTTAGGCGGACCCTTAAACTTATTTATTCAGTATGAGCTTGCCCTGTCTGGTCAAAAGAAGCCTGTACACGGACGCCTCGTGTTCAATCAGAACCACCTTGGCGTCGCCAAACAATTCTTTGGAGCTTATCTTCTTTTCCTGCTCCTGCTTTTTTTGATTCGGCATTTGGCTCACTTTCCACTGAGATTAAGTCTCAGCACTTGCTGAAAAAAAATCCCGAAGCCACTCAAGGCAACGGTTATTGAGAACTAATCTCATTTGAGAGAGTATCTCAATCAATGGGTTCTGTCAACAATTTTTTTTTGGTTCAATCAACCGGGGGCTTTTGTTCGCAGACTTTGGCGAGGCCCTGGAGACGGTCATTTTCCTCACCCAGCTTTTTAATTTTTCTTTGCAATTCAGAGACTTGCTGTTCAAAATCATTGTTACCTGATTCCAATTCCTCGACTTTTCGCAGAGAGGCCGCCAGCCGCTCGGTGGACTTACGCAGCTCTTCCCCGATACTGCTTATTTCTTTATTTTTTTTCTTGATACTCTGGTCAAACTTTTCCGCATTTTGCCTCATCTGGCTTTCCAGATCCGCGATACCCTGGTCTTTTTCCTGCACGACTTTTTCATGGTCGGCGGCTCTCAACTGAGCTTCTTCATTTAATTTGGTGATTTGTCCTTCACGGTCAGTGACGGCGGCATTACAATTATCCGTGGTTTCCTGAAGTTTGGCTTGAAGCTCGCCTAATTGCGCTTCGAGGTCTGAAATCGCGTTTCCCTTTTCATTGATGACGGAAGTGGCTTTGAATTGCACATTTTTCAAACGGGTTTGCGCCGAAACCTTCGCCTCATTTTCTTTGAGCAAAAGAAAACAAAGCACCACGATCGCGATCACAAGCGAAATCAAAAGTTTATTTTTTTTCATGAAACACCCCGCACTTCCTTTATCCTTTGAGGAATAAACGCCATGACCAGTATTCTCAAAAAGCAGGATAACAAAAACACGGTGAGAAAGGAATAACCCAAAACCGGCGGCACCCTCCCAAGAAGAAATCCGCCAACCGCGGCGCCCGCCATCACAGAAAAGTTATTCATCACGTTAAAATACGAAATACAGCGGATACGCTTTTCGGGGCTCACCGCCTCAATCATGAAATTGCTTAAAAGAAGATTGAAGCCTCCCCAGAAGCACCCGGCCGTAAATTGAATGAGTATCCCGAACCAAAAATCCTGAGAAATCGCCCAAAGCGCGGGCAGAATCGAAATTCCCCATCCGGCTATTTTCAAAACACGCATATTTCCCCGCGCGTCGCCGTATTTTCCCCAAAGCTGTTGAAACAAAACCCCGGAAAACGCGGCGGTGGTCACCATAGCCATATAAGTGGCGTAATCGTATTTCAACTGCTGGAGTAAAAATACCGAAAATAAAGAAGCGGAAATGTTAACGGTAAAACTCGTCAAAGACGCGAATAAAACAAATTTCGCGAAATTACTGGTGTGAATCTGTTTTAAAAAAGAGACGAAACTGAAATAAATGTCATGCGAGCTTTTCCTGAAAGGTTCTTTCATCTGTGCCAAACAAGCCCAGGAATAAAAACGGCACAGCATGGCGAACACGAAAATGAAAGTATAGCCGGAAAAAGTTTTTTTACCGAACTTGTGAAGCGTAAGCCCCGCGGAAATGGAAACCAAAATGGTGAGTGTTCCCTGCATTTTGTTGCGCCACCCGAAATATTTTCCTCTTTTTTTGACCGGAATATAATCCGACATCAAACTCTGCCAAGCCGGCACCGCGAAAGCGCCGAAAGAAGAAAAAATCATCACGCAAACAAGAAGAACAACGGGACGCCAATGCAAATGCGCCGCGTCTTTAAAAAAATAGGGGATCAAAATAATCGGAAGCCACGATAAGGCATGAAAAAAAACGATAAAGTTAATCAGCTTCGTCCTCGAACCAATCGACTGAGTAATAGAAGCTGACTTCAACTGAATCAAAGCCGACACAGCCGGAGGCAATCCCACCAAGAAAGCGACCTGAGAAGCATTCGCCCCCAAAGCAATTCCATAAGGAATGAGATAAAAATCACTCACCCCCACCATCATGGCGTTGAATAACCCATCCAGGATGGAAAAGTAGAGACTGCGGCGAACCGTACCCTTCACGAATTTAGTTGGCTGCATTATTCCTGTATATTCTTGTACGTTTTTTCGTTTCGACGCGCGATGTGAAGAATAATAACCTTATTCTCCTTATCTAAAATTGCGTAGATGACTCGAAAATTGCCGGCTCGAATACGGTGCAACTCTTTGTCCAGTTTCTGGACGCCGAAAGGCCTTGGGTTATTTGAAAGTGCGTTTATTTGTTTGTCAATTTTTGAGAATAAATTATCGGAGAGGCTGTCCAATTCCCTTTGGGCTTTGGGATTGAATTGAATATGATATTTTTTGGACACTTACTTTTTAAGTCTTTTGGATCTGTATTCCGTATACGACGGCGCTTTTTCGGGATGACGCAAATACTCTTCAAAACGTTCACGGCCGATTTTCAAATCCTTGATGTCTTCCTTATACAGGCTTTCAAGGGCTTCCTGGACAAGCTTCGCAAAAGATGTTCCCCTCTCGACTGCCAAGTGCTTGATAGCCTTATGCAACGCTTCCGGCAAATAAACCATGGTCCGCATCATAAATCCACTCTCCCCGTATTTTCAAATACTAGCATAATGGCATAATTATGTCAATTTAGCCTTAAACAAATTCGAGCCCAAGTTGGGAACCAAATTTCTTTTTTGGCCTCAAGCCGCGTGCGTTTTTCATAAGTCTGGGGAGCCCTCGGCTCTCGCACCGCTTGCGCCTAAAAGCTAGGGCGGCTGCTCGAACCGTCTCCCTGCGACTTATGAAAAACACACAAGCGGCGTCATGAGGCCAAAAAAGAAATTTGGTTCCCTAACTCTAAAAAACCAATACCTCACCAGCTGGCGCAAGCTTAAGCTGTCTAGGTTCCCCGGACTATGGGGAAAATCTGCCAACCATGGATTTTTTTAAATTTCATGCGTTTTTAAATTAAATTTTTTGGCTGTCAAAAGCTGCTTTTTATCACTCGAAACAAATCTGGATACTTTGGATTCTATCGCGCATGCCACATGGAGCGCATCGACCGCCCGCAATTCGCTGTGCTCTAAAACATCAATGGTCGTTCTAAGCACTTCCGACGATAACTGACACACTTCAAACAAAGACACATCTTCTATCGCAGCTCTCTTGCATCGATTGTATTCGTTGGCGTTTAAGCTTTTTTCCCGGCGAAGCCGTGAAAGAGCTGATATGATTTCCGGTAAACATATGCTATTAACGACGACTGAGTCTAATTCTAAAAAAAGGTCGTCTATAAGATCACTTCCTTGCTCCCGAATATATCTCTTCGTCAACGCAGAAGTATCAAGATAAGCCCTCAAGCTCGCGACTCCTTCCGCTGGGTCAAAAGAGTTTTAGTAAGCGAAACGCCTGGGACTACCAGTTTAAGCCCTGGCTTTTTCCACGACTTGTTATCCGTCTTATCATGTGGAGGAATAATCTCAGCCACCACCTTTCCATGCCTTAACACCTGGATCGTCTCCCCTCTTTCCACGGAATCAAAATAAGTTTTGGCATGTTTTCTGAACTCTGTAAATGTAGTGCGTGTCATTGGGCTGCCTCCATAATGTACATAATTGTACATTAATGTACATATTTCGTCAAAAAAATGAACTCTTAACGCCGGTTGGGAAAATATCGCTTTTGCGGCAGGCTTGACTTTAAGCCGCCGTGAGAGCCATTCTTGCGCCGGTTTGGATGAGGCGGACCACGAGGTCCATGTTGATTGCCGTAAGGGCGGGTAAAAGAGGGTATTGGCTGATGAAAGCCGGATTTCTTTGTTTTAATAAGTCTTGGGCTGCGGAAGCTGAAACGACTTTATGGGTTAAGAGGGACATGAGATCTAAGAACTTTGGGTTTTGAGAGATTTGTTCTAGATCTACGCGCCCTGCGGTCAAAGAAAATGCCAAATCAGCGTCAAACGCGGCCCAATCCCCTTTTTCTCCATTGTCTTTGAGGGGTGCCACAGAAATGTTCAGGGAATCATCGCCGGTAAATTGATCGGTAATCCATGCCACCTCTTTGA
>JAHFFM010000007.1:0-20691 GCA_023247935.1 Candidatus Omnitrophota bacterium
GGGCTTGCCAAGCGTCCTCGAGGGTAGCAATCGATTTGGGAAGAGCTGGGAGGTTTTGTTTGGCCCAGGAGAGATCAGAGTGCTTTGAGAAGAGATCCAGGTGGAGGGGCTTGATCCCGTCTGAGGCATACAAAACCTGCTCCGACAAAAGAAAAAACACCAAAAATGCGGCAATAAACCTGAGTTTAAATCTCACATCCATCTTTCTTATTCAATTGTTATTCAAACTGGCAATATATTGGGCAAAAAAAGAACTTCTCATATCTTACCTGATGATTGCCGGGAGACAAGGGGCTACTCAAAAAATTTTACTAAAAAATATCTAATTAACATTAATCAATATTTAACTTTTAAAAATTAAACTATTAATCTTTATTTAAACCCAAATATCGCAATAGACCGTGGAAGTCGGTAGTGGGTCAGTTTGCTCAAATGTCATCCCCGAATGCTTTAATCGGGGATCCAGACAATACGTATCTGGATTCCCGCTAACAGATTGCGGGAATGACAGGGAGGCAAACTGACCCACTACCTGGAAGTCGATGCAACATCTTTGTTCTCACGTCTATTGCAATATTTGGGTTAAAAGAAACTTAATCAAAAAAGACAAAAAACGGACCGTGTCGCGTCCGGGGTGGATATGACTAACCTCATCCCGATACACGGATTCGATGGGAATGGAGCGGATTTTAAGGCCCGCTTTGGACGCCAGAAGAAGCATTTCGGATTCAACCTCAAAGCGTTTTGTTTTAAGCCGTATTTTCGCGGCCGCGTCTTTTGTGAGAGCCCGGAAACCGCATTGTGTATCCGGGATTTTTTGGCGGGCGATGGCGGAAATGATAAATGACATGAAGCGGTTGGTAACAACACGCACCCACGACATGCCTTTGCGGTCGAACATGCGGTTGCCAACGACAATGTCCGCCTCTCCCTTTTCAAGGGTCAAAACAAAATTCTCAAGTTCTTCCGGACGATGCTGGCCGTCCGCGTCCATAATAACCATCGCGAGATATGGCTGCCCGGCAAACCAGTCAAAACCGCGCTGGATAGCCGCGCCCTTGCCTTCATTCTTGGGAGAAACAACGCAGGCGACCGGAAGAGAGCGGATTTTTTCGGCCGTTGAATCCGTGGACCCGTCATCCACCACGACCACGGCGTAGCCTCGGGACAAAACGCCTGACACAACGCCCGTGATTTTTTTTTCTTCGTTATAAGCTGGGATTAAAACGCAGATTTGCGATTTATCGATGACCGTCATTGCGAAGCCACGAAGTGGCCGAAGCAATCTTTGTCGCAGAGATTGTCCGCCACAAATCCCCGGCGGACTCGTCCGCAACGCTTTTTACGGACGGACTCGCCGACGCTTTGTGGCGAGCTTCGTCGCTTCGCTCCTCGCAATGACACATTAGGTTTTGGCGTCAAGAAAAACTTTGATTTTTTTGAGCGCCAATTGAATACGCTCAACGGGCTCGACCAGCGCGAATCGCACGTAGCCTTCGCCGTATTCGCCAAAACCCGTGCCCGGAGACACCACCACGCCAGCTTCATCCAGCATCAAAGTCGCAAACTCAAGCGCAGTCAAGGCGGAATATTTCGCGGGAATTCGTGTCCAGACGTAAAAAGTGGCTTTCGGCTTTTCCGTTTTCCAGCCGATCGCGTTCAATCCGTCCACGAGCAGATTTCGGCGTTCCGTATAAAGTTTAACCATTTTATCGATGCAATCCTGAGGCCCATCGAGCGCCGCGAGCGCCGCTTCTTGAACCGCCCTGAAAATACCAAAATCCAAATAGCTTTTGGTTTTACCAAGGGTTTTCAAAATATCCGCATTTCCAACAACGTAACCAATGCGCCAGCCGGTCATGTTGTAAGATTTGGACAGCGTGTGAAATTCGATACCGAACTCCCGCGAACCTTTGGCCTGCATAAAACTGGGCGCCTTATAACCGTCAAAAACAATGTCGGAATACGTCAAGTCATGCGCGACGATAATGTTTTTGCCTCTGGCCCATTCAATCGTTTTTTCAAAAAATTTCATATCGCATACGGCGCCGGTCGGGTTATGCGGATAGCTGATGAACAATAATTTCGCCATTTTCGCGACTTCGGTAGGAATCGTCGAGTAATCCGGCAAAAAACCTTTTTCCGCGGTGATAGGCACGTTGTACAGAATACCGCCTGCGATCAAAACGCCGTTAAAATGAGTCGGATAAGCCGGGCTTGGCACAATCGCGATGTCATCGCTGTTCAAAAAAGCGGTCGATAAATGACCGATACCTTCTTTGGAACCGATCAGAGGAAGCACTTCCTTATCGGGATCCAGCTCCACATTAAATTTTCTTTTATACATGGCCGCAATCGAACGACGGAGACGTTTTTCCACATCGCCATCGGCACGCGAATAGCGGTGATTTTCAGTGATCTGAGCGGACTCGCAAAGTTTATCGATGATGTGTTTCGGCGTCGGCTGATCCGGGCTTCCCATGCCAAAATCCACGACATCAATCCCTCTTTCGCGAGCGCGTTTTTTCAATTCATCAATAATGGTGAATAAATAAAGCGGTAATCTTTTTAAACGGTTGGCTTCTTGCATTTAAACTCCTAAATATTTATGTCATTGCGAGGAGCCGAAGGCGACGAAGCAATCTTTGCCAAACGCAAAGATTGCCCGCCAAACATCATGGCTCGCAATGACATAAATGAATCTTTGGCGTGAAATGAACTTCTCACAAACGGGCCGCTTTCCACCCATAAAAAACCCATTTCCAGGGCTTCTTTTTTGTATTCTTCAAAAACCGCCGGAGACACATATTCTTCAACCGGCAGCCCGAGAGTGCTTGATTGCAAGTACTGACCAAGAGTCAACATCTGACAACCGGCCGCCTTCAAATCCCTTAACACCTCAAGAATTTCCTGCCGGGTCTCGCCCAATCCTAACATAAGCCCACTTTTTGTCAAAATTTGCGCCGCGGGAGAAGAATCTCCACCGAAATGACGTCGGATTATCCGAAACAGGTCAAGGGATTTTTGATAATCTGCCTGCGGGCGCACCTTCCGGTAAAGTCTCGGAACGGTTTCCACATTATGATTAAAAATATGAGGTCCGGCCGCTAAAATCGTTTCCACCGCCTCCAGCTGGGTTCGCTTGAAATCAGGCGTCAAAATCTCAATCACCAGCTCCGCGGAGATTTTTTTTAGTTCTTCAATCACTTGAACAAAATGCGCCGCGCCCTCATCCGGCAAATCATCGCGATTCACGGAAGTCACCACCACATGCCCAAGCCCAAGCAGTCTTGCCGCATGCGCCACGCGCTTTGGCTCATCCAAATCCAGTACTTCGGGCTTGCCCATACTTACGGAACAAAAACGGCAAGTGCGCGTGCAAACATCGCCCATGATCATAAAAGTCGCGGTTTTCTGCGAATAACATTCATTGCGATTCGGGCATCGCCCGCTTTCGCAAATCGTGTGCAGACCAAACTCTTTTAAGAGCTCGTCAGTTTTTGCCGCCTGATGGCCAGGCGACAAATCTTTTCGCAGCCAATCCGGAAGACGGCGCTGTTCCGTGACAATTTTGTGCAAGGGTCGTGACATTGTCATTGCGAGCGCAGCGGCCTGCCCGCCAACGCGTTGTGGCGGGAAGCAATCTCTGCAATAGCATAGATTGTCCGCCACAAAACATCGGCGGACTCGTCCGCAAAACGATTTGTGGACGGACTCGCCGACGCTTTGTGGCGAGCTTCGTCGCGCTTCGCGCTCCTCGCAATGACACTGCGTGTCACCTCATGGCCTTAATAATCGCGTCCGCCATTTGGCTTGTGCCCACAGCGGTTGAGTCATTCCTGTCTTTTTTGAGATCATAGGTAACCGAGCGGCCTTCTTTTAAAATCGCGGCGACGGCATTTTCTAATTTTTGAGCGGCTTTGGTTTCACCGATATGATCCAGCATTAGAACCGCCGATAAAATCATGGCCGTTGGATTTGCTTTATTCAATCCTTTGTATTTCGGAGCGCTTCCATGTGTGGCTTCAAAAAGCGCAATACCTTCGCCGATATTAGCGCCGGGTGCGATGCCCAATCCGCCGATCAATCCGGCGCATAAATCAGAAATAATGTCGCCATAAAGATTCGGCAGCACCAGCACGTCGTATTCATGCGGTCTCTGCACCAATTGCATGCTCATGTTGTCCACGATACGGTCTTCAAACGCGATTTTGCCTTCATATTGCCTGGCAACTTCCTTGGCAACCCTAAGAAACAAGCCGTCCGTGCATTTCATGATATTGGCTTTGTGCACGGCCGTCACTTTCTTCCGGTTATTTTTAATCGCGGTTTCAAAAGCAAATTTCACGATGCGTTCCGTGGCAAACTGGGAAATCGGCTTGATGCTGATTGCCGGTTTCGGGTGCATTTTAGCCTTTGGATTAAGTTCTGTAATTTTTTGGACCAAGGTATTGGCCTCAGCCGTGCCCGCGTCAAATTCAATGCCCGAGTAAAGATCTTCCGTATTTTCACGGACAATGATCAAATTAATCTTATCGAACGGACTGATAATTCCCGGATAAAGTTTGCAGGGGCGAAGACAGGCGTAAAGATCCAATTCTTTTCGAAGAGCCACGTTCACGGAGCGAAAACCCGAACCGACCGGGGTTGTGATGGGCCCCTTGATGGCGATGCGATTTTTTTTCACGGATTCAAGAACGTCATCCGGCAGCGGCGTGCCTTTTTTCTCCATAATTTCACTTCCCGCGTGAACGGTTTCCCATTCCACGGACACACCCGTAGCGTCCACACAGCGCTGCATAGCCAATGAAACTTCGGGACCAATCCCGTCCCCGGGAATCAACGTAATTTTTCTTTTACTCATTTCCACTCCTATATAATGAGCGTGGGGGTGGGTTGCGAGTAGTGAGTCGTGGGTGAGGATGGGGCAGTTTTTCCCACCCTCATCCTCGCCTCACAACTCATCCTCACCCCTTTTTAGACATTGCGCCCAATCAACAATCCTTGCAATCCCCTCTTCAATATCTTTTTCACTCGAGGCAAAACTGAACCTCACATGCTTGTCCGAGCCAAAACTTTTTCCGGGGATGACAGCCACATGAATTTTCTCTAACAACTGATCGCAGAACGCTTCAGACGCTATCCCCGTTGCTGAAATATCGCAAAACACGTAAAACGCGCCTTCCGGCGTAAATGGTTTAAAACCTTTCACCGCGGACAAAAGCTCGATCATCCGCTTCATCCGTGTTTCAAATTTCTTTAAAACATCGGCGCGATAACTCTTGGGTAAAGCCAATGCCGCCACCGCCATTTTTTGACTGATTGAGGTGGGATTGGAAGTCGAGTGATCCTGCAAAATCCCGATTTTTTTTACGGTTTCCGCGTCACCGGCCAAATAACCGATTCTCAAACCCGTCATGGAATAACTTTTTGACGTGCCATTCACCACAAAAGTATTTTTCTTAAGTTCGGGACTTAAAGAAGCGATGGACACGTGTTTGCGGCCGCCATACAAATAATATTCGTAAATTTCATCGCTGATACAAATCAGATTATGCTCAAGCGCGATTTGACCGATTTCACGCAATTCTTTTTCTTCTAAAATAGCGCCCGTGGGATTGGACGGACTGTTCAAAATCAAAACTTTTGAATGCGGCGTAATCGCTTTTTTAAGCGCTTCCGGTTTTAATCTAAACCCTTCCGATTGATGAGTGGGTATAAACACCGGTTTAGCGCCGGCCAAATAAGCCATTTCGGGGTAGCTCACCCAATAAGGCGTAGGGATCAAAATCTCATCCCCGGGGCCACAAAGCACTTGAATCAAATTATAAAGGGAGTGTTTGGCGCCGCAGGAAATCACGACTTGCTCAGGCGTATAATCCAATCCCTGGTCTTCTTTGAATTTGCGGCATACGGCTTCCCGCAGCTCTGGAATTCCGGAAGTCGGCGTGTATTTGGTAAAACCCGCGGCAAGGCATTTTACGGCCTCGTCTTTTACGGGCTGAGGGGTGTCAAAATCAGGCTCTCCCGCGCCAAAACTAATAACCGGGAAGCCTTTAGCCTTCATTTCTTTGGCCTTGGACGTAAGCTTGAGCGTGGCGGAGGGCGAAACCTTGGCCATGCGCTCAGCGAACTTCATGGGAGTAAAACGAATCAGCTCCCGCCGCCTTTATTGCGGAAGAACTTCCCTACATTTCCCAGGAAGCCGCCTTTTTTGGGTTCCTTGGGCTTGTCGGATTTATCTGGGATGCCGGGCTTTTGGGCTTTCGGACTATCCGCTTTTTGATCATGTTTATGCTCATGACCTTCATGCAAATGCTCTTTATCCCCTTTAGCGTCCTTCTTTCCTTTTACCTTAGCTTCTTTGACCACAATCTCTTTCTCGGTCAATTCAATCAAAGCCAGCTGGGCTCCATCACCTTTACGGCGTTGGAGTTGAAGAATGCGTGTATAACCGCCATTGCGGTTTTTAAAACGAGGCGCCACTTCTTTGAAAAGCTTGGACGTCAAAACATGATTTTGCAAATAGGAAAAAACCTGCCTTCTGGAATGAAGAGAGTCTTTCTTTCCAAGCGTGATAACGCGCTCAGCAAGTTTTTTGACTTCTTTGGCTTTTTCCAAAGTCGTGGTGATTTGTTGATACGAAAGCAGGCTCGTAACCATATTTTCGAGCATCGCCTTGCGCTCTTTTGGGTTTCGGCCGAATCGGTGTGTTCGTCTTTGGTGTCTCATTCTACTTTCCCTTGAGAAAACTGTTTTGTTTTTTCCAAATCAATATCCATGCCGAATCCAAGCCCCATCTCTTTGATGATGGCGTTGATTTCGTTTAAGGATTTTTTGCCGAAGTTGCGGTATTTGAGCATTTCCGCTTCGGATTTTTTGACGAGTTCGCCAATCGTTTTGATATTGGCTTCACGCAGGCAGTTTGCGCTGCGAACTGAAAGCTCGAGATCAGAAACCGGCTGGCCAAGTCTCTTGTAAAGCTCAATGTCTTTTTCATCCGAAACTTCAGAAGCCATATCCTCTTCAGGAAGTCTTCCGAAATTCACGAACACGTCCAGATGACGCTGCAAAATATTTGAAGCGTAGAGCATCGCATCTTTCGGGGATACGCTGCCATTGGTCCATACTTCGACGATCAATTTGTCATAATCCGTCATTTGACCGACACGCGTGTCTTCCACGTGAAAGTTTACTTTTTTGACGGGCGTAAAAAGCGAATCCACCGCGATCACGCCAATCGGCTGATCGTCTTTTTTGTTTCTTTCTGCGGGGAAATAACCGCGGCCTTTTTGAATTTCAATTTCCATGCGAAATTCGGCATTCTTGGTCAGTGTGGCGATATGCTGGTCGGGATTGACGATTTCAACGGTTTCGTCAGTAATGATATCTTTCCCCGTAATTTCTCCCTTTTTATCGACTTCCACGCGAAGGGTTTTGGCCGTACGCGCATGGGAGCGGATCACGAGTTTTTTGATATTCAACACGATTTCCGTCATGTCTTCTTGAACTCCGGGCAGCGTGCCAAACTCATGCGACACACCATCAATTTTAATGGATGTCACAGCGGCGCCTTCCAAAGAAGACAACAGCACGCGTCTCAATGAATTTCCGATGGTTACGCCAAAGCCGCGTTCAAACGGTTCAGCCACGAAACGCCCGTACGTTTCGGTCAGTGTTTCTTCGTCACACTCTAATCTCTTGGGTATTTCAAATGATCTTAACGCAATTCCCATTTTGCTCTCCTTAATTATTTCGAATAAAGTTCAACGATTAGCTGTTCCTGGATCGGCATGCTGATATCAGGCCGTTCTGGCAGACGCTTTACGGTTGCTTTAAAATTTTGAAAGTCCACGTCGAGCCACTCGGCTTTGTCCAGATCTTTGGTTTGTTCGTAAACACTTTTATAACGTTCCTTCATCTTATCGGTGGCGCGCACTTCAATCACGGCTCCCAACTCGACCTGATATGATGGAATATTTAACACGCGGCCGTTCACAAGCACATGGCCATGACCCACGGCTTGACGAGACTGACGCCGGGAATTCATAAAACCCATCCGGTAAACCACGTTATCCAAACGCCTTTCCAAAAACTGTAACAGAGTGGCGCCCGTAACCCCTTTGGAACGGCTGGCTTTGAAATAATAATTACGAAACTGCTTCTCAAGAACGCCGTAAATGCGCTTCACTTTTTGTTTCTCACGAAGCTGCACGCCGTAATCGGAAAGTTTTTGCCTGCCCTGTCCATGCATCCCGGGAGGCGTTTCGCTGCGCTCTTGGAATTTGGACTTGCTGCCTATTGAACTTTTTGGAAACAGGTCGATTTTTTCGCGCCGGCTAAGTCTCCAGGCGGGTCCGGTATAACGTCCCATGATTAAACTCTCCTTCTCTTGGGCGGTCTGCAGCCGTTATGCGGAATCGGCGTGACATCACGAATCACACTGATCGACAACCCGGCAGCTTGGAGGGCCCGAATCGCAGATTCGCGTCCGGAACCCGGCCCCTTCACATTAACTTCCACGGTTTTCATTCCATGCTCTATAGCTTTTTTTGCGGCGTTTTCAGCCGTAACCTGCGCGGCAAAAGGCGTGCATTTTTTAGACCCTGAAAAACCGACAGAGCCGCAGCTGGCCCACGCCACGGCATTGCCGGTGCGGTCAGTGATGGTCACAATGGTGTTGTTGAAACTTGCAAGAATATGCGCAACGCCTTCCGTCACTTGACGGACAATTTTTTTGCGCGATTTAAATTTTTTTGTTTTTGCCACGACAACTTTCCCTTTCTTTAGTTCCTGTCATTCCCGCATCCTTTTAGCGGGAAAACTTGATCCCCAATTAAAATATTCGGGGATGACGTGCTACGCACGTCACTTTTTTGCGGCTGGAGCTGCAGCTGGTTTTGCCGCTGGAGCTGTTTCTTTCTTCCGTTGACCGCCAACGGTTTTCTTTGGACCTTTGCGCGTTCTCGCGTTCGTCCTGGTTCTCTGTCCGCGCACAGGCAAACTTTTTTTATGTCGGGTCCCTCGATAAGAACCGGTATCCATGAGACGCTTGATGTTCATGGATAATTCACGACGAAGGTTACCTTCAACACGATAATCTTTTTGAATAATACCCGTAATCCGGGAAACTTCTTCTTCTGTTAAATTTTTTGCGCGCACATCCGATTTAATGTTTGCTTGTTGGCAGATCTTAAGCGCCATCGGACGGCCGATTCCGTAAATATAAGCCAGTGAAACGTAAATTTTCTTTTCTTTGGGGATATCGACCCCGAGAATTCTAGGCATTGTTTACCCCTGTCTCTGTTTGTGTTTGGGGTTCGAACAAATCACACGAACCACTCTTTTACGACGAACAATTTTGCAATTGTCACAAATTCTTTTTACGCTTGAACGCACTTTCATCCGAAAAACCCTCTTCTTTCTTATTTGACCCTGTAAATAATCCTGCCCCGCGTCAAATCGTACGGAGACAACTCGCACATCACTTTATCTCCCGGAAGAATCCGGATAAAATTCATCCTCATTTTGCCCGAGACATGCGCCAACACCAGATGCTTGTTTTCAAGCTCAACGCGAAACATGGCATTGGGAAGCGATTCGACCACCGTACCCTCGACTTGAACCGCTTCTTCTTTTGGCATCCTTACCTCTTTTTATTCCGTGAGTATTTCCGCTTTATTTTTTCCAACAATAATCGTTTGCTCAAAATGAGCTGAACGCTTTCTGTCTTTCGTTACCACGGTCCAGCCGTCCGTCAATTCTTCGACGTCGTATGAACCCTGATTCAGCATTGGCTCAATCGCTAAAGCCATTCCCTCAACCAGTTTCAATCCCTGGTTCGGCTTTCCGTAGTTCGGCACCTGCGGATCTTCATGCAAATTCTTTCCGATCCCATGGCCGGTGTATTTCCGAACCACGCCGTAACCATTCTCTTCCGAATAACTTTGCACGGCCCACGAAATATCTGAAAGCCTGTTGCCTTCAACCGCTTTTTGAATCCCACGATTTAAAGCTTCGCGCGTGACTTCAATCAGCCGTAAACTTTCCGCATCCACTTTTCCTGCCGGGAAAGTCCTTGCCGCGTCGGAATAATAACCGTCGACTTTTACGCCGACATCCACGCCCACGATATCGCCTTCCATCAAAAGCCTCGGACCCGGAATCCCGTGAACCACTTCCTCATTCACGGAAACGCAAATACACGCCGGATAACCGTAATAACCTTTAAACGCAGGTTCTGCTTTCTGCGAATAAATAAAATTCTCGGCGATCTGATCGAGCGTCTTGGTCGTGATCCCCGGCCTCACTTCCTTCTCCATTAACTTCAGAAGTGAAGCAACAATCTTTCCGGCCCTGCGCATGACCTCAAGTTCATTTTTTGTTTTTGGAACCAACCTGAGCGCCCAGCCCTTTTTTAGCGAACAATTTTTCGAGCTCTTCGCTCAATTCCGGCACTTCGAGATCACCCGAAACTTCAGCCAAAACTTTTTTCTTCTTATAATAATCAATCAAAGGTTCTGTTTGTTTCTCATACGCCTTGAGACGATTTTCAATCACATCTTCGCGATCATCCGATCGCTGCATCAAATCCGCGCCGCAAGCATCGCAAATCCCTTGAATTTTCGGCTTAAAATTCACAAGGTGGTATGTTTTACCACATTTCGAACAAACTCTTCTGCCGGACAATCTGCGGATAATCACCGCCAGGCTTGTCTTAAAATAAAGCACCAAGTCAATGGGCATCGTCAAATCTTTGAGCGTTTCATCCAAGCTTTCCGCCTGCTGACTTGTGCGCGGAAACCCGTCGAGCAAAAAACCTTTTTTGGCATCACCTTTTGAAAGCCGTTCGCGTACAAGCGCAATCACGATCTCATCCGGAACCAATCCGCCTTTTTCCATATACTCCTTGGCCTTTAAGCCCAGGGGTGTGGCGGCGCGTAACGCGTCCCGAAGCATATCTCCCGTCGAGATATGCGCGATATTCCAATTTTTAGAAAGAACTTGCGCGTGCGTTCCTTTGCCCGCGCCGGGCGGCCCCAATAAAATAAGCCTCAAAAAAAACTCCTAGTAAGCGGCGGCGCGTTGACGACCACGGACGCGCCCGCGCTTCATGAAACCCTCGTAATGCCGCATCAAAAGCTGCGATTCAATCTGTTTGATCGTATCCAAGCTGACGCCAACAACGATCAGAAGGGCTGTACCGCCAAAAAAGTCAGCCACTTGATACGGAATCTTAAGCAAACCACCGATCACATCAGGCGCGACGGCGATAAGGGCCAAAAAAATTCCACCGGGAAGCGTAATCCGGTTAATAATGTAATCGAAATATTCCGCCGTTGGATTCCCGGGACGCACACCGGGAATAAATCCGCCATATTTTTTCATGTTTTCGGCCACATCAATCGGGTTAAACGCGATAGCCGTATAAAAATAGCTGAAAAAAACGATCAAAAAAACTGTCATGACTTCATAAAATACATGGCCATGCGATAACGCGCCCGCAACCTGCTGGATAAAATGGTTCGGAACAAATATTCCTATGGTCGCTGGAAACAAAACAATCGACTGCGCAAAAATGATTGGCATTACGCCACCGTTATTCACCTTAAATGGAATAAACGTAGATTGGCCGCCGAATACTTTACGGCCCACGACGCGCTTGGCATATTGAACCGGTATCTTGCGTTCACCCTGCGTCAAAACAATGACCGCAATAATGGCGCCCACCATAATGGCGAGCATCAAAACAATTGTCAGTAAATCCATCCGGCCTTGTTGGGAAGATCCGCCTGATCTCATTAACGCGGCGATTTGAATAATGGCTGTGGGCACACGAGACAAAATACCCGAAGCAACCAGAATCGACATGCCGTTTCCGATCCCTTTTTCCTGAATCTGTTCACCCAGCCACATAATGAAAGCAGACCCTGTTGTAAGCGTTAAAACCGTCAAAAGACGGAAAGCCCAGCCCGGGTGCTCGACGATTTGCAAGCCGCCAAAACGTGTCGGGTTTTCAAGCCAAAGCGAAATAAAAAATGACTGAATCAATGAAAGAACAACGGTCCCGTAACGGGTGTATTGGTTGATTGTTTTTCTTCCGATCTCGCCTTCCTTTGCCATTTTTTCCAATGCTGGAATCACCACGGTCAAAAGCTGCATGATGATGGAGCTTGAAATATAAGGCATGATTCCCAGAGCGAATATCGTCAAACGGTGAATCGCGCCGCCGGAAAATAAATTCATGACGCCAAAAAGCGTGCCGCCTTGAGTTCTGGCTAAATTGTCAAAGAACTGAGAAAGCTTTACCCCATCGATACCCGGCGTCGGAATAAAAGTCCCGAGACGGTATACCGTAATCACGCCAAACGTGATTAAAATTTTTTTTCTTAAATCAGGAATTTTAAAGGTATCTGCGAACGCTTTAAGCATCAGGAAGCAACGTCAACCGAACCGCCGGCCTTCTTGATTTTTTCAATTGCTGATCTTGAAAATGCGTGTGCTTTAACCTTCAGAGGATGTTTTAAATCCCCGTCTCCCAGAATTTTAACAAGGCTTTTTTCACCGCGAATGATCTTAGCGCCTTTTAAAATTTCAGGCGTGACTTCTGTTCCGGATGAAAACTGATTCAATCTTTCAATAGAAACAACTTGGTACTTGGCTTTAGGCGTAAAAGTAAATCCACGCTTAGGCACCCGTCTAATCAGAGGCGTTTGACCTCCTTCAAAACCTAGGCGTACACCACCGGAAGCGCGGGAGTTAGAACCTTTATGTCCGCGACCCGAAGTCTTTCCATGTCCTGAACCGCGGCCGCGACCCACCACTTTCCGTCTTTTTCTGGATCCATGCGGACGTTTTAAACGATCAAGCATTGTCGGTGCTCCCTATTAATCTACGCAAACCTTCAACCGTGGCACGCACGACATTAATGGCATTATCGGAGCCAAGCGATTTCGTCAAAATATCTTTAATGCCAACGGATTCACAAACCGCACGGGCGGAACCGCCGGAAATAACGCCGGTTCCAGGCATCGCCGGTTTCATCAGAACTCTTGCCGCGCCAAAATGACCGATCACTTCGTGAGGAATCGTCGTCCCTTTAAGCGGTACTCGGATTAAATTTTTCTTCGCCTGAAAAATACCTTTGCGAATGGCGTCCTGAACTTCGTTCGCTTTTCCTAAGGCAAAACCAACACGGCCTTTATAGTCACCCACAACCACAAGGGCGCTGAACGAAAATCTCTTACCACCCTTCACCACTTTGGCGACGCGGTTTACGGCGACAACTTTTTCTGAAAATTCTTGCGGAGCGGATTCGCGCTTAACCTTCTTTTGACGAGCGGGCCTTTTAACTTGCTCGACAGCTTCTTCCGTAACCGCCATCACCGCGGCTTGGCTCAACGGCTGATTCTTTGCCTTTGGGTCGACTTTTACGGGTTTTGATTTCCCCTTGCCTTTAAAATCTTTATTTTCCACTTAAAAAATACCTCTCCTTAAAAAGAAAGCCCTTGTTCTCTGGCCGCGTCGGCAAACGCCTTGATCCGGCCGTGATACAAATAACCCCCGCGGTCAAAAACTACTTTCTTAATTCCCTTTGCTAACGCGAGCTGCGCTGCGAATTTACCGAATTTAACGGCCGCCTCCACGTTTCCCGCGGATTTTAAACCAGCTGTCTTAGAAAATTCCTCCGCCTTGGAGGATACCCCTATCAGCGTTTTCTTTTCAAAATCATCGATAAACTGGGCTTCCATATGCTTCAAGCTTGGGGACAAGCAAAGTCTAGGCCTCTCGGAAGTGCCGATCACGCGCTTACGAATGCGATAATGGCGGACAATACGGTTGGATTTAGATTTGATCTTTTGTTTCATTATTTGGTTACCGTCTTTCCGGCCTTACGGCGCACCACTTCACCGGCATAACGAACACCTTTACCCTTGTAAGGTTCGGCTTCGTAAACTTTTCTGATTTTGGCGGCAAAATGTCCAACTTTCACTTTATCAATTCCTTTGATAATGACGATCGTAGGCTTCGGTGTTTCCGCGGTTAAACCTTCCGGAATATCAAAAATCACCGGGTGCGTAAAACCAAGCGCAAGATTCAATTGCTTCCCCTGAATCGCGGCTTTAAAACCAACGCCTTCAATTTGCAATTCTTTGACAAATCCATCCGTCACACCCTTAATCATGTTCGCGATAACACTGCGGGAAGTGCCGTGAAGGGCTTTATCCATAATCATGTCCGACTGCCGCTCCAGAATAAGGTGATTCTCTTTAACCGTACCCTTGATTCTGGGGCTCATTGAAAATGAAAACTTCCCTTTAGGGCCTTCAATATTTACGAGACTCTGGTTCACCGCCAGTTTTACGCCTTTTGGAATTTCAACGGGTTTTTGTCCGACTCGTGACATAGCTCACCAAACCTTGCAAATAAGTTCGCCGCCAACCGAACGCTTTTTAGCGTCGTCGCCGGTCAAAATACCAGCAGGCGTGGATAATACACAAATTCCTAACCCCGAAAGCACCGTTGGAATCGCATCTTTCTTGGTGTACCTGCGAAGTCCGGGACGGGAAACCCGCACAATTTTTGAAATTTTACGGGTTTGCTCCCCGGTTTTTTTCAAATAAACACGAATCAGGCTCTGCTTTTTGTCCTCAATTTTCCGGTAATCATGGACAAATCTTTCCCGGCGTAAAATCTTTAAAATTTCCTCGATTAAGTTGGACGCTTTAATGTCCACACGTTCTTTTTGAGCGCGGCTCGCATTGCGAATGCATGTAAGCGCATCACCTATTGGATCAGTCAACGACATCGAACAATTTCCTTTCTTTTACCAGCTTGCCTTCAAAAGGCCTGGAATTTCGCCTTTAGAAGCTAATTCACGAAGACAAATCCGGCACAATTTAAATTTACGATAATACCCGCGAGTCCGTCCGCATTGCTGGCAACGGTTGTATGCCTGCGTTTTAAACTTGGGCGGTCTTTGTTGCTTTAACATTAATGAAAGTTTTGCCATTTTTTTCTTATGCTCCCACAGGCTGCGTGGCAGCCTTTTGTGTCTGAGGTTTCTCAGTTTTTTGACGGAACGGCATTCCGAATAAGGTCAAAAGCTCGTAAGATTCTTCACGCGAGCCTGAATTCTCAATCACGATAGTGATATCCATTCCCTGAGGCCTTGTAATTTTATCTGAATCAATTTCCGGAAAAATATTCTGCTCATTGAGACCAAAACTGAAATTACCCGCTTCGTCAAAACCCCTGGAATTAATTCCGCGAAAATCGTGGACACGCGGCAAAGCCACACGCAAAAGACGCTCCAAGAACTCATACATGACGCGCTTACGGAGTGTCACACGGCAACCCACGGCCGAATTTTCACGAATTTTAAAATTAGAGATAGCTTTTTTGGCTCGAGTGATAACCGCTTTTTGACCTGTAATTGTGGTTAAATCATTCTGGGCCGCTTCCACAATTTTAACATCTTCAGCTCCCTTACCTACACCCATATTCACAACGACTTTGACGATTTGAGGCACTTGAAGCCTGTTTTTGTAATTAAATTTTTTAATCATTTGAGGGGCGACATGCTTCTCATAGAGCTCCTGCAGATTCGGCGATTTGACAACGGCTTGTTTTTTTGTCATGACGCGATCACCGCCTTGGATTTCGCAGCCGCTCGCTGCTTTGAACCGTCATCCGCGACCAATGTTTTGATTCTTGTCGGCTTTGAAGAGACAGGATCCAGCAAGGTTAAATTGGACAAATGAATGGTTAATTCTTTTTCCACAACCGCGCCGTTTGGATTTTGCTGACTTTTTCTCACGTGTTTTTTCGCCATGTTCACGCCTTCCACCAACGCACGGCCGGTATCCGGATAAACATGGATCACTTTGCCGGTTTTGCCGCGGTCTTTCCCGCTTAATACTTTTACTTTGTCGCCTCTACGAATACGTAAACTCATTTAAATAACCTCCGGCGCGAGAGAAATAATTTTCATAAATCCTTTATCGCGCAATTCACGGGGCACAGGCCCGAAGATGCGTGTGCCTTTTGGATTTTTCTGGGTATCAATAATCACAAGAGCATTGGAATCAAAGCGAATCGTGGTGCCATCCGGCCGGCGGATTTTATTTTTTGTACGCACAACAACCGCTTTAACGACTTCTCCCTGCTTGATGGAAGCATCGGGCGAAGCTTCTTTTACGTTTGCACTTATAATGTCGCCTACTTCAGCAATCAATCTGCCGGAGCGGCCGATAACGCCGATACACGATGCTTTTTTAGCACCCGTGTTATCCGCTACATCTAAAAGAGTTCTCATCCGAATCATAAATTATTCCTTAATATCCTCTGAGGCCTGGCGCTTTTTCTTGGTTTTGCCAGCGCCCTTCTCGATAATCTCCACAAGTCTCCAACGTTTGTCTTTGGAAATGGGCCGTGTTTCCTGGATCAGAACGCGGTCACCAGCCTTTGCCTCGTTTTTCTCATCATGAGCTTTAAATTTATTCGCTTTTTCAATAACCTTTCCGTAAAGCGGGTGAAGCGCTTTCCGCCGAACCTGCACGACGATTGTTTTTTGCATTTTGTCACTGACCACGACGCCAATGCGTTTTTTGCGAAAATTATTTCTTGTTGCTGTTTCTGTCGGCATTTTTCTCTTTCTCGATAGTATTCAGTTGAGCGATTTGAAAACGTGTTGCTCTGAACAAATGCGGCTTGTCCAGCTGCCCCGTCACTTTTTTATGACGAAGCTCGCCCAGTTCTTTCTCAAGATTTTTTCTTTTAACAATGATTTCATCCAAACTTAAATTTCTAATTTCGTTCGCTTTTGTCTTTGCCATTTTAATTGCCCTTACGCGAAATAAAACGAGTGCGAATAGGTAGCTTAGAAGCGGCCAGCCTCATGGATTCACGGGCCAGCGTTTCCGGCAGTCCTTCCACTTCAAATAAAATCTTACCCCTTTTCACGACGCAAACCCAAGATTCTACCATACCTTTGCCTTTTCCCATACGGGTTTCGGCGGGTTTTTTGGTGATAGGCTTATCGGGATAAGCGCGAATAAAAACTTTTCCGAGCTTGACGTTTCTGGCAATGGCTACACGAGCAGCTTCAATCTGAATATTAGTAACCCAAGCATTTTCAAGAGCTTGAAGACCATACTCTCCATATGAAAGGGTGGATCCGCGTTGTGCGCTTCCCTTTCGACGACCTCTTTGTGTTTTACGGTATTTAACCCGTTTAGGCATCAGGAGTGACATTGAGATTCTCCATTGATTTGTCTCCGGGCACGGCCTGGATCAATTCATCTTTCTTAACATTCTTGTCGTTGTTTAAACCTTTGATAACATCACCTTTATAAACCAAAACTTTTACGCCAATTTTTCCATAAGTCGTATTGGACTCCGCAAAACCATAATCAATATCCGCGCGAAGCGTATGAAGAGGCACCGTACCTTCGAGGTAACCTTCACCGCGGGCAATTTCAGAACCGGCCAAACGGCCTTTGGTTTGAATTTTGATACCTTTGGCTCCACTGTCAAAAGCTTGTTGAATCGCTTTTTTCATTGCGCGTCTAAAGGCAATACGCTTTTCCAATTGCAAAGCAATGTTTTCGGCAATCAACTGGGCATTAATCGAAGGATTTTTGATTTCCACGATATTGATATGAACTTCTTTATTGCCCGTCATCCCCTGCAAATCTTCTCTCAAGCGGTCAATGTCAGCGCCTTTACGTCCGATAATCACACCGGGACGGGCCGTATGAATAAATACGCGAATCTTATCACTGGCGCGTTCCACATCGACTTGAGCGATCGCCGCCTGCGCGAAAGTTTTTTGAACGTGTTTTCTAATCTTAAGATCTTCATGTAAAAATTTAGCAAAATCCTGCTTGCGAGCATACCAACGAGAGCTCCAAGTTTTGAGATAGCCTAAGCGAAAACTGATTGGATGTACTTTTTGGCCCATACTTTTATTTAGCTCCCACCAATTTTTTATTTGTGCTTTTCACGTTTTTCGCAGCTTTTTTTACGGGAGCGGCCGGCGCTTCCGTTTTTTTTGCGGTCTTCGGTTGCGGTTTTGCCGGAACGGCAACACCCTGCTTCAAAAGATCCAACTCCAGCTGAATATGACTTGTTCTCTTCTTAATCCGGTTAGCGCGGCCCATTGTCGCGGCTCGAAAACGCTTCATGGAAGGTCCGCCGTCGGCAAGAATCTTTGAAACCATTAAATCCGTAGCCGCGATATTCATATTTTTTTGGGCGGCGTCAATCGCTTGATCCAATAATTTTCTGACAATCCCGCTCGCTCTGCGCGGAGATCCGTTTAAGATCGCGTGCGCTTGAGGCACGGATTTTTTACGAATGAGGTCAATGACGTACCTCACTTTCCTCGGGGCAATTCTGGTAAAACTGACAGACGCTTTAGAAATCATCGTATAATCCTGATTATGTTAATTCTGTTGTGATCTTGGTGATGCCGCCATGCTTGCGGAATACACGGGTCAAAGAAAACTCACCAAGCTTATGACCAACCATGTTTTCCGTGATAAACACAGGGTTAAATACTTTTCCGTTGTGGATCATCATCGTCAATCCCACAAAATCCGGAGTCACGGTAGAACGGCGCGACCAAGTTTTGATGGGCTTTTTTTCACGTACTTTTTGCATGGCCATCACTTTTTTTAATAATTTTTCGTCCACAAAAGGACCTTTAGAAACGGAACGTGACATTTATCGCGGTCTCCCTGTTACGATATATTTTGAAGTCTGTTTCTTTTTGCGGCGCGTCTTCAGACCCTTGGCCAATACACCGCTTCTTGAAGTGGGGTGACGTCCGCCCGAGGAACGTCCTTCGCCACCACCCATCGGATGATCCACAGGGTTTTTTGCAACGGCGCGGGAAGTTGGTCTATGTCCTAGCCAACGGTTACGTCCTGCTTTACCAATAGAAATATTTTCATGTTCAATGTTGCCGATTTGGCCAATCGTCGCGTAGCAATCCGCAAGCACTTTACGCACTTCGCCGGAAGGAAGTTTTATACTCACATATTCCCCTTCTTTAGCCATTAAAATCGCGTATCCACCCGCACTGCGAACCATTTGTCCGCCACGGCCGATAAAAAGTTCAATGTTGTGAATTTGAGCGCCTAAAGGAACTTCGCGGAGCGGAAGCGCGTTTCCGGACTGAATTTCAGAACCCGGGCCGCTCATAATGGTCATTCCGATAACTAAATCAACCGTCGCTAAAATGTAGCGTCTTTCTTTATCGGCATACTCAACCAATCCCAAGCGTGCGCTTCTATTTGGATCATATTCAATTGCGATAACCTTGCCTTCGATTCCCCGCTTGTCGCGCTTAAAATCAATGATGCGATAAAGCTGCTTATGCCCGCCGCCGATTCCGCGAGACGTGACGCGCCCATAAACATTGCGGCCGCCGGACTTTCTTAAATCTTCAACAAGTTTTTTCTCAGGCCTTTTATGTTTGGGAGACAGTTCAGCAAAATCTGAAATCTGTGTCCATCTGAGCGAAGGTGTTCTTGGTCTAAAACTTCTTATTCCCATTTTTTATCCTTATGCCAAATCAATTTTTTGGCCGTCTTTTAAAGTGACGACAGCCTTTTTCCAGTCGGGAGTTTTTCCCGCCTGTGTGCGCAGTCTTTTTAATTTACCGGGCATTACGGAGGTGTTCACGTCTTGAACTTTGACTTTGTACAACTCTTCCACGGCTTTCCGGATTTCAATTTTATTTGCGTCGCGCTTCACAGCAAAAAAATACTTATTGTCTTCGGCTTCCACAGCGCCTTTTTCTGTGCGCAAAAGCGCGCGAATCACATCATATGAATTCGTCATGACTTCAACCTTTTAAGTAATCCGGAATAAGCGCTTTGCGTCATTAAACATTCTTTATGAGAAACCACGTCAAGAGCATTAACCTCTTCAGCGGTTTTAAGAGAAACGCCTGGAATATTCCTTGATGCCAGCGTTAAATTGTCCGTTTTCTTATCCACCAGCAACAATGGTTTCTCGGTTTTAAATACACCTAAGATTTTTACCATCCGTTTTGTCTTGGGCTCATTCAAGCTTAATTCTTTTAAAATAATCAATTTGCCATTTAAAACGATGGATTTAACCCCTTCAACAACCGCTCTACGACGAAGCTGTTGTGGAATTGTGTATGAATAATCACGAGGCTGAGGACCAAAAGTGACTCCGCCACCCCTCCACAAAGGAGAACGAATCGAAGCGTGACGAGCGCGACCGGTCCCCTTTTGCTTCCAAGGTTTTTTTCCGCCGCCTGAAACCGCGCCGCGATCCTTAGTTGAAGCCGTTCCCTCACGCTGTCCGGCTTGGTACATTACAATAGCCTGGTGAATAACGTCTGTATTCACTTGACCTTCATGAAACAAAGGATCAAGAGTCAGGGTATCCACGGATTTTCCGTTTAAATCATAAACGGGAAGCGTGCTACCTGTGGCTTTTTTGGTCTCAGCTTTAACGACTGCTTTTTTAACTGTCTTTTTAGGAGTCGTTTTCTTAACGCGATGTGCTACAGCTTTCTTACGACGCTCTGGCATTATTTTTTCTTACCTCCGCCGCCCGCAGCCGCTTTCTTAGAGGCCTTGAGAGGATCTTTGGAAGCGGAAACCTTGACTGCCGTGATTTGAACGCCCATAGGCTTCTTCAAGGATC
>JAHFFM010000007.1:20791-21970 GCA_023247935.1 Candidatus Omnitrophota bacterium
TGGCATTATTTTTTCTTACCTCCGCCGCCCGCAGCCGCTTTCTTAGAGGCCTTGAGAGGATCTTTGGAAGCGGAAACCTTGACTGCCGTGATTTGAACGCCCATAGGCTTCTTCAAGGATCTCCGGATATAAAGCAATGAGTTATCCGCTCCAGGAACGGCACCTTTTACTAAAATTAAATTCTGAGCAACATCCACTTTTATAACTTCTAGATTTTGCACGGTCAATTCCGCTCCGCCCATGCGTCCAGGCATGTGATGTCCGGGCCAAGTACGGGAAGGAAACGAGCTGGCGCCAACCGAACCAATGCGGCGATGAAACATAGAACCATGGCTTCCCGGACCGCCTCTCCAATTCCAGCGCTTCATACCGCCAGCAAATCCTTTACCAATTGTGGTGCCGCGGACGTCAACGAGATCCCCGGCTTTAAAAATATCAGCTTTTAATTCCTGCCCCAATTCATAATTTTCTTTTTCATCGAGACGCACTTCGCGCAAATATTTTTTAGGTTTTAATTTTTTCTTTTCAAAATAAGTTTTCAACGCTTTGCTTAAATTTTTATCTTTAATATTGTCGTCGAAACCCAGCTGGATGGCGCGGTAACCGTGCTTTTCTTTTGTCTTAAGATCCGTGACAATGCATGGACCCGCTTCAAGCGCGGTTACAGGAATTAAATTCCCGGCAGCCGTGATATATTGAGTCATTCCAATTTTTTTACCCAAAATAGCCTGCATTTTATTTAATCTCCACGTCCACGCCTGCCGGCAAATCCAATTTGCGGAGCGCATCAATAGTCTTGGCGGTGGGGTTTAAAATATCCAATAATCTTTTATGTGTTTTCATGAAAAACTGCTCTCTAGACTTTTTATCAATAAAAGGCGAACGGTTTACCGTGATCAATTCACAATCTGTTGGAAGCGGAATCGGCCCCGACACCTTGGCCCCGGTACGCTTGGCCGTATCCACAATTTCTTTAGCGGATTGATCCAGCACGCGATGATCGTATGCTTTCAAACGAATCCGAATTTTTTGCACTCCGACGGTTGCCATGGATTACCCCAAAATCTCCGATATAACCCCAGCACCAACCGTATGACCCCCTTCACGAATGGCGAAGCGAAGTTCCTTCTCCATGGCGATGGGAGTAATCAGTTCAGCACTAACGGTGACGGTGTCTCC
>JAHFFM010000008.1:0-4662 GCA_023247935.1 Candidatus Omnitrophota bacterium
ATTTGGAAGCTCTCTTGAAGCCCGGAACTTCCACCTGGAATATGCTTGCCGAAACTTTTACCGATAAAGCGGCTAATGTAATGAAGGAGCGTTTGGCCGAAAAGATGACGGCTTTGGGGCGCCACGAAGACCGAAGACAAATAGAAAACGCGTGGATCGGCACCATTCATAGTTTTTGCGCGAGAGTTTTACGCGAAAATCCGGTGGAATGCGGCGTGGATCCTTCTTTTTCTGTTTTGAGCCGGCCGGAAGCGCAGATTCTGATGCGCCGCAGCCTTGAATCCGTTTTGGAACGGGAATTTTCCAATGAAATTTGGGCGCAATGGATGGCGGACCATGGCATGGAAGAAGTTCAGGATATTTTCTTTAAAGCCTATGACTTGTTTCGAGGCGCCGCGGGCAATGAAAGGATATTTTATGCGCAAACACTGGAGTCAGAACAAAAGGCGGCCAGACAGGAGCTTTTGGCCGATATTGAGGCCATGCGAGACCGTTGGACAAGGCCAACTTCTTTAAAAGCTCAAGCCAAGTTTTTAGAAGCCTTGAAAGGAATTGAGAAAGAGCTTTCTCAAAACGAAAAAATTGATAAGTGGTTTCAGCTTTCTTGTTTATCCGAGCTCGCGGGAAAGGGAAAATTAGAGCGCCGCGGCGAGGAATTGAAGACGGACATCGCCCACTTGGAAAGCCTACTGAGCCATTATAAAAGTCTTTTGGCGGAGCAATTGTCGATGCCTTTTAAAAAAGAATTCAGCCGGATATTTTTTGAATGGAAACGCGCGTATGAAGCCGAGAAGAAGCGATTAACGACTTGCGATTTTGAAGATTTATTGTATTTCGTTTATCTGGCTTTTTCGGGCGAGAACGCGCCCAAGCGCGCTGTTTTGGACCGTTACCGGAAATTATTTCACCATATTTTTGTGGATGAATTTCAAGACACGAGCCACCTTCAGGCGGCGATTCTTGAACTTTTGAAACGTCCAGATAATTTATTTTTTGTTGGAGATATTCAGCAGTCCATTTACCGGTTTCGTCAGGCGGACCCTTCCGTATTCCGGAAAATGCGTGGAATTTCTCAAACACACCTTCTTTGCGAAAATTACCGATCTAGGCCGGAGATTCTTCAATTCATTAATGAATTTTTCAAACCCTTATTCGGAGACGAATTTCAAGAGCTGCGGGCTGCATCAAAGTTCAGTCAGAAAAAAAATCACAGCTTGGAGTTAATTTGCGTCAATCAGGAAGAAATGGACATCAAAGAAGCGCGTGTGCTGGAAGCCAGGACTATCGCGAAAAAAATTCACGATTGGGTAAGGGAAGGTTTTCAAATCGAAGATACGGTCTCGGGTAAATTAAGAGACATCCGTTACGGAGATATCGCCATTCTCATGAGGACCAGTACGGATTGGAGGTTTTATGAAAAAGAATTGAATGATTTAGGAATTCCTTATTACCTTCAAAAGGGGAGGGGTTTTTATGAGCAGCATGAGGTTTTGGATTTATTGAATTTTTTACGGCTGCTGAATGACGTTTCTCAGGAAAATGACGTCGCGGCCGCGGCTATATTCCGGTCTCCCGTGGTTCAGTTGAGCGATGAAGCGCTTTTTTGGATTTCAGAAGAACGTAAAAAGAATCCACAGCATTCTTTTTTTGGCGCGGCTTGCAGTCCGGAAAAAATAAAGGAAATGTCATCCGAGGATAGGCAGAAACTGAATAACTTTTTGATTTTTTACCGGAAGGCAAAAAAACTTAAAGACAGTTTAAAAATTTATGAGATTTTGGAGCTTCTTGTTTCCGAAACTGCTTACGACGCGAAAATCCTGACAAAGCCCGATGGCCCGCAGACGCTGGCAAACGTGCAAAAGCTTATCCATTTGGCCAAAAAAGCGGAGAGTGAGATTTCTCTCGGTATTTCTGAGTTTATCGACTGGACGAGGCATCTTTCGGAGCAGGAGGTTGGTGAGGTTGAGGCGCGAGTAATGGGTGAAAAAGAGGATGTGGTCCGCTTTTTGACCGTGCATTCCGCCAAAGGCCTTGAGTTTCCATGTGTTTTTGTGGCGGATATGGGAGCGAAGAAAAAAAATGAGAGCAAGCCCTGTTTTTTGATGGACGCATCCTTAGGTGTGGGAGCTAAAGTTAGAAATCCTTATGATTTTGAATTTTACGAGGACAGGACTTACGCGCAAATTTACGAAAATATGGAAAATGAAAATCAGCAGGAATTAAACAGGCTTCTTTATGTGGCCATGACCCGGGCACAGCAGCATTTAATTTTATCGGGTTGCGTGAAAGCCGGGTCGGAAGCCATGACATGGATGAACCAGGCGCTTGATTTTTTGGGAGTGTCCACGGATTCGCTGCTGCCTGCTTTGCTTGAAAAAAAAGAAATCAAAATTTTAGTTTCGCCGGTTGCGCGAATTGCGGTAGCGGCGCCTGCTGCCAAAGCCCGTTTGTTAGAAAAAATCCCGGAAAACCTTTCCGAGGCGCAAAAGCTGGCGGTTTCAGAAATAGAAAAAAAACTTTTACCCGTATCGAAGCCCTATGAAAATCTGGAAGATTTAACTGTCACCGCGATCGTATCGGCGGCCTCTGAAAAACACGGAAAAATTATTTTTGAACCAGCTGATGCTGAAGAAGAATTAGATTTGCAAAATGAGGAACAATTGCCCAGAAATGAATACGGGACAATTTTTCACCGCTTGATGGAATTATCCGCGAGGTATGGCTCCCGTGGTTCGCTTCAGACGGATATTTGGGAGGATGTAGTTTCCGGATTAAACGCTTTAGAGCGCGCCGAAACCCAAGAAGGTTTCAGCCGGTTTTGGAAAAGCGCAACCGGTTTGTCTATTAAGAGCGCTGAAAAATGTTACCCCGAACTCCCGTTTATATACAAAACACGGCATGGGATTTTAAAAGGCCAAATGGATTTGGTTTATTTGACTCAGCAAGGGGAATGGGTGATTTTGGATTATAAAACCAACCGCATTGCGAATGAGAGCCAGAAGAAAGCGGCGATTGAGAATTATAGATGGCAGTTGGGTTTGTATGGCCTGGCTTTTTGGAGGCTTTACGGAAAGATTCCAGATAAAACAATTTTGTATTTTACGACCCTCAATGAAGCAGTTGAAATGGCATGGAGCCAAGGAGAGCTGGAGGATTTAGCCGGAGAGCTTGAGGAATTGTATCGTTTTGTGGTCTCCGGCTGAAAGCTCTTGCTTTTTGAAATGGCTTTTGTGAAAATGAAACTCTGATTAGGAGACCTATATGGCAAAAATCGCAACCGCCCGTACTAAAACCGCAAGCAATACCGTTCGCCGGACCACTCCCATGGAAAATAGAAATCCTGTAATTGATGAATCCGTCGAAATTCAAAAACTGGCTTATCAATTTTTTGTGGAGCGGGGATGTCAGCACGGCTTTGATAGGGAAGACTGGACCCGCGCTGAAGTCGTCATTAAAAAACGTAAAAGATTTTAATCTTTCACGTTCCGCGGATAATAGTCTAGACCGCGCATTAACTCTTCCGGGATTTTTCCTTGTGAATAAGAGCGAGAGGTTTTTTGTCTTTGAATAGAGGCTCTTTAATTGCGATTCGTCTTTTGGTTGCTGTTGTTGCCGCCGCATTAGGCGCCATCGTGGCGTCTTCTTCCAAAAAAATCAGCCATTTAGGTTTGTGCCTTCTTATTTCTTTTGCGGCAGGCGCGCTTTTGGGCGTCACTTTTTTGCATTTGATACCGGAAGCGTTTGAGATATCAGGCGCCTTGGGAGGTGTTATCAGTGTGGCCTCGGGGTATTTTTTATTTTTCTTGCTCACCAAGTACGTGTTTCACGTTTGTCCGGCTTGTTCCGCGACACATACAGAAGTAAATTTTCGCGCTATCACCATTTCCATGATTGTGGCTTTGTCCGTGCACAGCGTGATGGATGGACTTGCGATTTATAGCGGCGCGCTTTCCGGCACCGCGACGGGAATAGCGGTGCTTTTGGCCGTGGCGTTTCATAAATTTCCGGAAGGTATGGCCTTGTCGCTGGTAGCGTCTAATTCAGGAATGAGCCGCTCAACCGCGTTTATGATAAGTTTCGCGGTGGAAGCCATCACCACGATTGCGGGCGGCGCCGCGGGAATGGCGCTTAAATTTTCGGAACATTCCAACTGGGTTGGTTTGATTTTGGGGCATGTGGGCGGAGGGTTCATTTATCTGGTCATTCACGCGCTCTTGGGTGAAGCTGTGAAGCATCATCCGCGGTATACGATTTTAGCGGCGGTGTTTGGCGCGGCTTCAATTTGGACTGTGCAGCTTTTTTTCGGATCTTCTCATCTCTAATCGGTATCTGGAATCCATCTTCTTGATGTGTTAGAATCCTAACCCTTTGGGGGCCTGTAGCTCAGTTGGTAGAGCGCCTCAATGGCATTGAGGAGGCCAGCGGTTCGAGACCGCTCAGGTCCACCATAAAACTTCCTTCTTATTTCTATTTAGCCGAAGTGGCGGAACTGGCATACGCGTCGGTCTCAAAAACCGATCCTCTTACGAGGTTGTGGGTTCGACTCCCACCTTCGGCACGATTTTGCGTGAAAAAGTCCCATCTGCGTCGTTGCTCAGTCGCTCACTTGTGCGACGCTATTACCATAGCGCCTCCGCGTTCGCTTCTTCGCGCCTAGCACCT
>JAHFFM010000008.1:4672-21844 GCA_023247935.1 Candidatus Omnitrophota bacterium
TCGACTCCCACCTTCGGCACATTTTTTTGAAATATAACCCATCTGCGTCGTTGCTCCTCCTCAACGTGGCTCCGCCACGCCATCGTCGTCTCGCCTAGCATCTGGGCTTTATTTCAAAAAAATGATTTTTCTAAAAGTTTAACTCTCGGCCACTCATATCTTAGGCCTATTTCAAAAAAATGTGCCGAAGGTGGGAGTCGAAGTGAGCGCCGACGCCCTGTGGATATACGCGACGTGACTAAATGTCACGTCGCAATTCCATCGTCGGCGCGAGTGCCCGACCCGTAGCGAGCACAGCCGAACCGCCGGAGGCGGTGAGGACTTGCGCAGCGAAGGGCGCCGACTCCTACAAGCCTTCCACCTCTTAAAATCGTGATATAATGGGGGTATGAATTGGCAATCGTTTAGGTATTCGCTTGCCTTTGGTGGGTTGGCCGTTGGATTGGCCGTGCCTTTGATTTGTATTGTTTTGAGTTCGATTTGGGATGTAGACGGCTTCGCTTATCTCACTCTTTTTATTCCCGCCTTATTCGCTATTTTCGGTTTTTTGTTGGGTTATCTCATGGACAAATTATCCGAGCAAAAAAAGACGCTTGAAAACATCAATAGCTCATTAAAAGAACAATCCATCTTGGATGAACTTACCGGACAGTACAATCGCCGTCATATTTTGCAGGAACTGGATAAAGAGCTTGATCGCGCGCGACGGTACAAACATACACTCGCGGGTATTATGATTGACGTCGATGATTTTAAAAAGATCAACGACCGGCATGGGCATCTTTTTGGAGATCACATTTTAAAAGAAGTGACAAAAATATTTGATCATTGCGTGCGCACCATTGATATTTTGGGCCGATACGGGGGAGATGAATTTATTATTCTACTCCCAGAAGCCACTCCGGACACGGCCGGGGTCGTGGCGGAGCGCATTAAAAATGCGATTCACAAACACGCGTTTGAAGTTAAAAAGAAAAAATTTAAAGTTACGGTTTCGGTAGGGGCGCAGTATTTTCATGATTTAACGGATATGAGCAGGGTGGATTTTATAGACAAAATCGACCAGGCTCTTTACAAGGCCAAAGCGGCTGGAAAAGACAGGGTGATTGGGCATTTATAATGCGGGGCAAGTAGAAAAATTTGCCTCCTTGTCAGGCCTGATTCCCGTGTTAGAATGTCCCCCATGTCCGAATCTCTCTACCCATTTTCCGATATAGAGCCTAGGTGGCAAGCTCACTGGCTCAATAATAAAACATTTCGCACGGCAGACCCGTCTGAAAAAACGCTGGGTAAAAAACTGTACGTTTTGGATATGTTTCCCTACCCTTCCGGCTCAGGTTTACATGTGGGCCATCCCGAAGGTTATACGGCCACGGACATTTATTGTCGCGCCAAACGCATGCAGGGATTTCATGTGCTTCATCCTATGGGCTGGGACGCCTTTGGGCTGCCTGCGGAGCAATACGCCATTGAGACCGGCACGCACCCGGCCGTCACCACACAGAGAAATATTCAAACTTTCCGCCGTCAAATTCAAAAATTAGGTTTGAGTTATGACTGGGACCGCGAAGTCGATACCACGGACCCGGATTATGTTCGATGGACTCAATGGATTTTTCTCAAGCTTCATGAAAAAGGATTGGCGTATGTTGCCGAGATGCCGGTTTGGTGGTGCGAAGCCTTAGGCTGCGTTTTAGCAAATGAAGAAGTCGTGGACGGAAAAAGCGAGCGGGGGAATCATCCGGTGGTGCGCCGTCCCATGCGGCAATGGATGCTGAAAATCACAGCCTACGCGGACCGACTGCTTGAGGATTTAAAGTTTGTGGATTGGCCGGATTCGATCAAGGAAATGCAAAAAAATTGGATTGGCCGCAGCGAAGGCGCTTTAGTGGTGTTCCGAGCTGGCTCAGAACTGCCTGTATTCACAACAAGACCGGACACACTTTTCGGCGCAACTTACATGGTTCTTTCGCCGGAACATCCGCTGGTTTCCAAAATCACAACCCCCGACCATAAAAAAACGGTTCAAGATTATCAAACGCAAGCCGCGAAAAAAAGCGAGCTTGAGCGCACGGAACTTGCCAAAGACAAAACGGGCGTTTTTACCGGAGCTTATGCCGTAAATCCTGTGAACAATGAAAAAATTCCAGTTTGGATCGCGGACTATGTGTTGGCCAGCTATGGCACAGGCGCGATCATGGCTGTTCCCGCGCATGACGAGCGCGATTGGGCTTTTGCAAAAAAATTCGGATTGAAAATCACAGAGGTCGTTAAACCCAACTCCGTAGGGGCGCACGGCCGTGCGCCCCAACAGGGCCCGTTTGTCGAAGACGGGATTGCCGTCAACAGCGGAATTTTCGACGGCCTGCCGACCGCGGAGGTGAAGAAAAAGATCGTGGAATGGCTGGAAAGTGAAGGCCATGGAAAAAAAACGGTGAATTATAAACTCCGCGACTGGCTTTTTTCCCGCCAGCGTTACTGGGGCGAGCCGATTCCGGTTGTGTATTGCAAAAAATGTGATCCTTCGGGCGGATTGGGCGTACGCTTACCTGAAAAGGAACTTCCTTTAAGGCTGCCGGAAATGAATGATTTTGCGCCAAAGGCGCATCTGCCTTCGGCGGATAAGCCCGCCAGCAATGCCCCCGCCACGCTTTCTGGCGGAGAGCCGCCTTTGGCAAAGGCCAAGGAATGGGTGAACACGGTTTGTCCTCAATGCGGCGGTCCGGCCAAGCGTGAAACCAACACCATGCCGCAATGGGCCGGTTCCTGCTGGTATTACTTGCGTTACATGGACCCAAAAAATTCCCATCAATTCGTGGACCCCAAAAAAGAAAAATATTGGATGCCCGTGGACCTTTACGTGGGCGGCGCCGAGCATGCGGTGCTTCATCTTTTGTATTCCCGCTTTTGGCATAAAGTTTTGTATGACTTGAAACTGGTTTCAACCCCCGAGCCTTTCACGAAATTGGTGAATCAGGGCATGATTTTGGGCGAGGATGGCCAGAAAATGTCCAAATCACGTGGCAATGTCATCAACCCCGATAAAGTCATCGAGGAATATGGAGCGGATAGCTTGCGTCTTTATGAGATGTTCATGGGGCCGTTGACGCAAATGAAAGCCTGGTCCATGAAGGGAGTGGAGGGAGTTTACCGTTTCCTGGGGCGCGCGTGGCGTTTATACACGGACGAAAACGAGCAATTAGACAAGCGAATCGTTGATGGGGAGCCGGGCGCGGAATTGCAAAAAATAACTCAACGCACGATTAAAAAAATTACCGAAGACGTTGAAACTCTTTCTTTTAACACGGCTATTTCCTCACTGATGATTTTATCGAATGAAATTGCCAAGGAAACGTCCAAACCAAAAAAGACGCTGGAAGTTTTCGTATTGCTCCTCGCGCCTTTCGCGCCTCATTTGGCGGAAGAGCTCTGGTTTAAAATGGGACATACTCAATCACTGGCTTATGAAAAATGGCCTGTGTATGACGAGAAATATTTAGAAGACGCGGTCATTGAAATCCCAATCATGGTCAATGGCAAAGTGAAATCTAAAATCCAAGTCGGCGCGGATTGGAGCGAACAGCAGGTGGAAGCCCTTGCCATGAAAGACGAAAAAGTTGTGGCCGCACTTTCCGGTAAAACGATCTCGCAAAAAAAATACGTTCCGAAAAAAATATATACGATCGCGCACAAATAATCTAACAAGAGGTATGTCATCCCCGCGTAAGCGGGGATCAACTTGATCCCCGCTTACGCGGGGATGACAGATTTGAATTATGAATTTTTTCGAACGCCGCTTCCTCATTGGTTTGGCTCTGCTTTTTGCGGTTCTTTTTTCATTCGCCGTGTATTTGAATGTTAAAGATGAAGCGAAATTAACCGTTGTCGCTTCCGAGGCTGCGCATGAAAATTGAATGGCGAAGGCGCCCATTTTTTTATTTTTCTTTTATTCTCTGCGGGTTGATTCCTCTTTGGTCTTTTTTGCCCGTTCCGAAATTTCCAAAAAAACCGACAGACAAGGGTGTTGAAAGCCTTATTCAAAAAGAGCCGGCTCCTCTATTTTTGGGAGGAAAAATTGTCTCGGAAGTTCAACAGCGGCAAACTTTCGGAGAAGACACAAAAAATTATTTTATTTTTGAAGTTGAACGGGTTTGGTCTGATTTGGACCATGAAGGGGATCTGATTAAAGGCAAAGTGCGTGTTTCCTGGAAAAATGCGCCGAAATATTTAGATTATGGCAACTCGTTGGTTTTGGAAGGGGAGCTCGACGAATTTCCGGGCAAAAGGAATCCGGGTGGATTTGATTCCAAATCTTATTGGAACAGGCATCATGTGCAGGCTGCCTTTTTTGCCGACGCCATGTCACGATACCGTATTTTAGAAAGAAAACCCGGAAACCCCTTAATCCAGACGGCAATTCGTATCCGGCAAACGCTTTCCAAGAAAATTTCATGGGATTTCAGTCCTCGCGACGCGGCATTTTTGAAAGCGCTGTACCTGGGAGAAAAAAGCGATCTGGACCAGGATTTTAAAGATTTATTTTTAAAAACCGGAACCATGCATCTTCTGGCGGTCAGCGGTTTTAATATCGGTTTTTTAATGACGGCGCTGCTTCTTTTTATAAAACCGTTTCCTGTTCCCGGAAATATCCGGCTGGGTTTTTTGCTGATTTCGATTTGGGTTTATTGTTTTATTGTGGGATGGCAGGCGCCCGTGGCCCGGGCCACTTTGATGGCGACGGTTTTTTTATTGGCGGAACTGATTGGGAGAAAAAGTGACGGGCTTAATACGCTTGGGCTTGCCGCTTGCATCATTCTTTTGATCGACCCCAATCAGGTTTATGACGTCGGATTCCAGCTTTCATTTGTGGCGGTTTTAGGTTTGATGACCGTAGTGCCTGTTTTTTTGAAAAAACCTTTATTTTTGCCCAATGAAAAAAAGAATTTGTGGGAAAAGAGCCGTGATTGGTCGGAAGATCTTTTTTGGGTTTCTTTTGTCAGTCTTTTTACGACGCTGCCGCTCACGGTGCAAAATTTTTATATCGTCACGCCTTATGCCTTGGCGGCAAATCTTTTGCTGGTGCCCCTGACATTTCTTTTATTTTTATTCGGTGTGCCCTATCTCTTTATTTCTTTTTTTGCCCCCAAGGCGCTTGTGACGGTTACGATTCCCATGAAAGTGATTATGGCTTGGTGCATTAAAATTCTTTTTTTTATGGAAAATTTGCCTTATGCGGTTTGGGTGACCGGCAAACTTACTTGGTGGCTTTGGGCGGTTTTAACCGTGGGCCTTCTTTTTATCTTTTTCAGCCCTTATTTTAAAACGCGAGCCGCTAGAGCGTTCGCTTTGATTCTTTTTTGCATGAATCTTTTTGTAATTCAGGAAATTTATCTTCATTTTTCTAGAAAATTTGAGATGACCATGTTAGACGTGGGGCAGGGGGATTCTATTTATTTCGAATTTCCCAAGGGCGCTAATTTGCTGGTGGACGCGGGCGGCGCCCGGTTTTCGGATAAAGGCCGTTGGGTGCTTGAGCCTTTTTTGCGCTACAAAGGGGTTCGTTCATTGGACGCGGTTTTGATTTCTCATCCTCAAGAGGATCACGTGGGCGGATTGATGACCGTACTTGAGGATTTTAAGGTCAAGAGGGTGTTTCACGCGGGTTTTTCGTATGATTCACCGCGTTGGCATGAAATTGAGCAAGCCATTGAAAAGGAAAAATCGTTGATGTTAAAAGTGGGGAGAGGCCGCGAAATCATTGGGTATCCCGGCACGCGAATCCTGATTTGTCATCCTCAATTAGAGGCGGAAGAAGATTCCAATATCAACAATGAGTCGATTGTCCTTAAATTAATTTATGGGGATGTTTCGTTTTTAATGACGGGGGATATTGAAAAAGAAGCTATGGAATCCATTTTGCTTTCCGGACAGGACATCAGCGCAGACATTCTTAAGGTGCCGCATCATGGTTCCAAAACGAATTTGCCTTCCAAAGATTTTTTTGATGCCGTTTCTCCTCATTTGAGCCTTATCAGTTGCGGTCGAAGAAATCCTTTTCATCATCCGTCGGCTCTAACGATCGACCTGTTAAACCAGATAGAGGGGAATAAGGTGCTTCGAACCGATGAAGAGGGGGCCATCACGATCCATTCGGACGGGACCCGAATCCTCCTTGACTGAGGCTTCGCCCTGGAATATGATTTTTGTTTATGCCATCTAAAACAGCCAAATTAAGACAGCTTTTTCAAGCCAAGCCCATTCTTCGGATCATGGGCGCACACAATGGTCTTGGCGCCAAATTGATCGAGAGAAATCACTTTGACGGGATTTGGGCAAGCGGCCTTGAGATATCCACTTCTTACGCGCTTCCTGACGCCAATATTCTGACCATGACCGAAAACCTTCATGCGGCCACCATGATCAACGACGCTACGGAGCTTCCCGTAATTTGCGATTGCGATACGGGCTATGGCAACGCATTCAATGTTCAGCACATGGTCAAAAAATACGAAGCTGCGGGAATTGCGGCCGTGGTGATTGAAGACAAGTTGTTTCCCAAGGTGAATAGTTTTATTCCCGGCCGGCAGGAGCTCGCGTCCGTCGAAGAATTCATGGGTAAAATTGAAGCCGCCAAAAATGCTCAGGTGGACCCGGATTTCATGGTGTTTGCCCGAATTGAAGCTTTGATCGCGGGCTGGGGAATGGATGAGGCTTTGAGGCGCGCTTACGCGTATGCGGAAGCGGGCGCCGATGGGTTGGTTATTCACTCCAAAGGCGCGACGCCGGATGAAATTTACGAATTTATTCAAAAATTTAAAGGCAAATTGCCCGTTATTGTCATTCCCACCACGTTTTATGGCGTAACCGCGGATGAACTTGCTTCACATGGCGTGAAAATGGTGATTTACGCCAATCAAGGGCTTCGCGCTTCCATCCGCGCCATGGATGAGACCTTTAAAAAAATCAGAGAAACCGGCTCCACGGCGAGCGTTGAAAAACAAATCACCCCCATGAAAGAAGTTTTTGAAATTCAGGGCATGCATCGCTTAAAAGACGAAGAAAAAAAATATCTTCGGAAAGAAACCATCCAGGCCGTGATTCCCGCGGCGGGCGACCCTCCGGCGGCGTCGGATTTGGGTCCGGTTTTGAATAAGGGACCTCTTTGCATGCTGCCTATTTGCGGAAAAACCTTGATTGACCGCCAAATGGACACGCTCCGTTCTTGCGGGATTTCCGATATTCTGGTGGTGGGAGGTTATTCGGCTTCATCCATCCGTCTCGAGCAGGCTACGCTTTTTCAGAATCCAAATTTCCATAAAACGGGAGTGGTTCATTCGCTGTTTTCGGCAAGCCAGGCCATTCGCGGGAAATTTGTCATGACTTATTCGGACATTATTTTTGACAGGATGATTGTGGAAAGGCTTTTGCTGAGTCCTTACGACATCACGCTTGTGATTGACAGGGCTTATCAAACGCTTCCGCGCAGGGAGAAAAATCTGGATCTTGTGATCGCCGAAAATTCAGATGAGCCGCAAACGCGGCGTTTGGATCGGCAGCCTTTTCTGCCTGTTCGCGGCATTGGTCAAAAGCTTCCGAAGCAAAAGGTGAATTATGAATTTATCGGCATGGCGCTGATTCGTGAAGAAGGTTGGAATAAAATCAAACAGCTTTGGAATCAAGCACAGAAACAATTCCAAAAGGGTTCGTTCTATGAAGCGGAAAATATTGAGCAGGCGGATTTTAATGATTTGATTCAATATATGATTGACCAGGGAGAGTCTGTGTATGGGATGGAAATTGAGCATGGTTGGTCGGAAATTCATTCCATGGAAGATTATGAGCGTGTGAACCGCTTTTTTCGAGAGCGGGTGGACAGCCTGTCCGACACGTGATAGCGCCTAAAGATTTTGTCGGCATCCTAAAGAAGAGAGGTTTTAGCCGTTTTACCGGCGTGCCTTGTTCCTTTTTCCAAGCCGCAATCAATTGCGTTCTCGAATCGAAAGACCTTTTTTATACCATGGTTCCCAATGAAGGTTCGGCTTTAGCCTTGGCTTCCGGCGCGGGACTTGCCGGAAAACCCACCGCAGTTTTGATTCAAAACTCCGGTTTTGGAAATTTAATAAATCCGCTTACTTCTTTAAACATGATTTACAAAATTCCGGTTTTGATTTTTATGAGCGGCCGCGCGTACGGCGTAAAGGATGAGCCGCAGCATGAAATCATTGGAAAAACCATGGCGCCGATGCTGGAAGCTATGGGTGTTAATTTCGAAGATATGCCGGATGACGTGAAGCATTTTGACGAACGCCTGCAAAAAGCCTGCCAGACCATGATTGAAACGCAAAAACCATTTTTCTTTCTGGTTCGTAAAGGTTGTTTGGATGAATATTGTCTTGAACAGAAAACCGGCGAAGTGTTTCCTTTAAAAAGGATTGAAGCCATTCAAGTCATCGCGGGTTGTTTAACCGGCAAAGAATTTGTAGTCGCGACCACGGGCAAGCCTTCCCGCGAACTTTTCGCGGTTGCGGATCATGCCCATCATTTTTACATGCAAGGCTCAATGGGGCATGCGTCTTCTCTGGGTTTGGGTGTGGCCTTGGCTCAGCCTGATAAAAAAGTGGTGGTTTTGGACGGGGATGGGGCGCTTTTGATGCATTTGGGAGTTTTGTCGTCCATTGGTCATTATCAGCCTAAAAATCTCTATCATGTCGTGCTGGACAACGAAGCCTATGAAACCACGGGCAACCAGGACACGACCTCTTCAACCACCGATTTAGAGGCAATGGCTTTGGCGGCAGGCTATGCCGAGGTCAAAACGGTCCGAAATGGAGAGGAATTGAAGAAAACCTTCCAAAAAATGCTCAAAAGCCAAGGACCCTCCTTTTTAAGAGTCAAAATCAACCGTTTGGCTACCGAAAGCATCCCCCGAATCAGCTCGAAATACAATTCCTCTCAAATCGCCCAGCAGTTTAAAGCCTCTTTAGCCCCCTAAAATTTACTTTTATTTACTTTTATCAAACTTGATAATAATAACAAAATAGTATATAATATTGTTAATTAATGTATATTATTGATTAGTGAGGAACCTACTATGAAAAAGAAGATATTAATCGTGGATGACGAGCTGAACGTCACTACATTTTTAAAAACCTTCTTGGAGCAAACAGGAAAGTTTGAGGTAAAAACCGAAAACTTGGGTGAACGCGGTCTCGAGGTGGCTAGAACGTTTCAGCCGGATCTAATGCTCCTGGATATCATGATGAATGATATGGGGGGAGACAGGATTGCGGACACGGCCAAGAATGATCCAATGCTAAGGAAAATACCGATTGTATTTATGACCGGTATTGTCACCAAAGAAGAAGTGGACAAGAATCAGGGGCGAATCGGCGGTTATGCGTACATCGCAAAGCCTATTTTAGCCATGAGTCAATTGCTGGAATGCATTGAGAACCATATCGGGTAAACCGCATGAATCCCGTCCGGATTCTATTGCTCGAAAAAGAAGCGCAAGATGCCAAGCTTGTCGAGGATGAACTTCTTTCCTCGGGCCTTTCTATTGAATTCAAACACCATTCAAATCCCGATAATTTATTAGAAATATTCGATTCTTTTCAGCCGGATATCATTCTCCTGGATTACATGGTTGATTCGATGCCGGGCCTTGAAATCATGACGCAAATTAGAAAACAAAACCCAAGGCAGCCTTTTATTTTTGTTTCCTGGGAAATTCATGAATCTTCCGTAATCGAAGCTTTGAAAAACGGGGCCACGGATTACATCTTTAAAGAGCAGCTTTCCAGACTGACGCTTTCCGTTCACCGGGCATTGCGGGAAGCGCAGGAACAGCATTTGCTTGACCGCGCATTAGAAGAGCTCCGCCAAAGCGAGGAATATTTCCGCTCACTTATCGAAAATGCGGGTGACATCATTTTAGTTCTGGACCAAAAAGGGATTGTTCGTTACGCGAGCCCCTCCATCACGAAAAATTTAGGATATGCCATTGACGATTTTGTGGGGAAGAATCTTTTTAATTACATTCACGCCGAAGATTTGGAGGGCGCGAAGTACGTTTTAACCGGAGATCTCGAGAAAAAGGAATTCTCAGTGGAATTCCGTTTTCGCCGCGCAGACGGTACTTGGAGAGGCCTGGAATCCCTGAACAAGCGGGTGCATGAAAATCCGGGATCTTTCAAAATTATCATGAACGCCCGTGACATCACGGACCGGATTTTAGAACAGGAAGCGCTTCGTGAAAGCATCCTCCGACATTTAAAAACGCAAACCGAACTTCAAAAAACACAGCAAAAAATTATTCAACAGGAGCGCATTGCGGCCATTGGACAAATGGCCAGCGGCATCGCGCATGATTTTTCAAACGCGCTCATGCCGATTTTGGGTTTTTCGGAAATTTTGATTAATCGGCCGGAATCCATGAAAGATTTGGAAAAGGTTAAGAAATATGTCGAAATGATCAACACTTCAGCGCGCGACGCCATGCATATCGTTTCGGGTTTAAGAGAATTTTATCGCCAAAAAGAAAAAAACGAGAATTTGGGCGTCATGAATATAAATAAAACGGTTGATGAGGCCGTTCTTTTGACCCAGCCCAAATGGAAAGAAGAAGCCAGCGCTAAGGGCGTGAGTATTCGGGTGGAGACGAAATTAGAACCAATCCCTGAGATGATCGGAAATGAAGCTTCTTTGCGCGAGCTTTTCACGAATTTGATTTTTAACGCGGTGGACGCGATGCCAAAGGGCGGTTTGATTCAATTCAAAACAAGTGTGGAGGAAGGGCAGGTGCTGGTTGAAATTTTAGACACTGGCCTTGGAATGGACGAGCAAACCCGCCAGCGATGCCTGGAGCCTTTTTTTACCACCAAGGGAAAAGGAGGGACGGGGCTCGGGCTTTCCATGGTTTATGGCGTGATTCGGCGTCACGACGGAACCGTTGACGTGAAAAGTAAATTGGGGCAGGGTACAACCTTTTTGATCCGATTACCCATAAAATCCGCTGTGGATTTTGAAGGCACAATTGTTCAAGAAAGGAAACCTGAAAAAGTTTGCAAGAAAATGAATGTCCTGGTCGTAGATGATGAAGCGAGGGTACGCGATGTGCTGACGGAATATCTATCCGGAGACGGCCATACCGTGGAAACAGCGCCGGATGGAAATCAAGCGCTTAAAATTTTTGGAGAAAAAAAGTTTGATTTGGTGATCACGGACCGCGCCATGCCTCAAATGAGCGGAGACCAACTGGTAAAAAAAATCCGTGAAGTTTCACCGACAATTCCTCTTGTCATGCTCACCGGTTTTGGCGAGTTGATGAAAGCGAAGGGAGAGCATCCTGAAGGCGTGGATTATCTTCTTTCGAAGCCTTTGACTTTCGAGGCTTACCGCGAAACGCTTGCGCGCGTTAATTCAGCCCCGATTTCTTGACATTGCTCTGCACGGCGAGTATACTTCCCCCATCTGGGGCACGCATTTTCGCAACTCAACAAATTATGGAAGGAATGCTCATGAAGAATTGGAAAGCAACTTTTTTGGTATTAGCAGGATTGGCAATGATCGTCACCGGATGCGCGAAAAAGTCAACGGAGCAGGCAAGTATCAATTCAACAGGCTTTGAATCCTTCCCAACCGAAGATTTGGCTCAGCTTCCTCAAAACACAACGACATCTACCGCGAATCAACAGGGCTCTGTGGAAGTACTGCCTATTGAAACATCCCCGATTACCCAGGGAGTTCCGCCGATCGCGGGACCAACATCCAACGCCAGCGCGGCCGCAACTCAAACCGCGATTAATACCGGCTCTAAAGTGTCAGAATCTTTAGGCGGCTTAACTCGTGAGCAAAAAATCCAGACAGCGCTTAAGAACGCGGGCCTTTATCAAGGCACGATTGATGGAAAGATCGGACCTGGTTCAAAAAGAGCCGTCCAGGAGTTTCAGAAAGCGCATGGTTTGACTCCCGATGGCAAGGTTGGCCCCAGAACATGGGCCGCGCTTGACCCTTATCTTTCCGGGGCTCCTCAAACCGCCCAAACCGAGAACGTCGACCAGTAATTGATTGTGGATGGGTTGTGAGTAGTGAGTCGAGGATACGGGTGAAGAACTAATATTCCCTCACCCTCAACCTTGACTCACAACTCATGTCTCATCCTTACCCTGGTTTTTTTAAATCCTCTAGACAGTCATTCCTTTTTATACTAAACTCGATTCACTATTCATCCAATAAACTTTAACATATCATTTTTACCTCATTTTTTCTTTCTCGAAGCGGCAGGGGAAAACGTCTCCCCTTTGGCTATCATCGTCATTTTTGTCGCTATCCTGGTGGCTCTGGTCACTGCTTTCGCCTTAAATCGCGCTGCACGCGTTAAAAAAGAAGTCAGGATTGAAAACGTGGATCTTGGCAAGTCCGAATTCGCGGGAAAAAATTCGCTAAGCGACGCGCTTCGCGAAAAATTGATGCAGCTTCCGGTTCGCGCCGCGGACCGCGAAATCACGGCTCAAGCCCTCTCTAAAATTGTGGAAGAGGAAACCGAATCGCGTTTAAAAGAGGTGAAGCAGGAATATTCCGTCAAATATCAAGTTATGGTACAGGAAAAGAATAAAGAAGTGGACGGAATGCGCCGTGAATACACAAAAGCCGTTGAAAAATACGACGAAGTGAAGCGCGATTACAAACGCGTGGAAGTTGAAAAGAAAAATACGGAAGCCGTTGTCAAGAGTATCGCCGAAGGGCTGGTAGTTGTGAATCAAAAAGGCGAAGTGCTTTTGATGAACCCCGCCGCGGAAAAGCTTTTGGGGGTTCCGAACGACAAGAAAGTTGGAAAATCCATCACCGATAATATCGGTTCCGAATACATGGTGTCCTTGGCCAGAGAAATTGAGGGAACCAGCGAAAAAGTCGTGGAATATACGTCTAAAGACGAAAATGTCAAAAAAACCATTCGTCAATCCAGCGCCGTGATTCAAGATGAAGATGGGCATACCGTCGGGATGGTGAACGTATTAACCGATATTACCAAGCAAAAAGAACTGGATGAGATTAAGTCGCGTTTTGTTTCCAATGTGACGCATGAATTGCGCACGCCGATTGTGGCGATGCAAAAAGCGGTGGAGATTTTGATGGATAAGAAGGGCTCGCCGCTTTCGGACGTTCAGCAAAATTTTATCGGGATCATCCAGCGCAATCTGCAGCACCTTTCGCGGCTGGTGGAGGATTTGCTGGATATAGCCAAAATAGAGTCCGGAAAAATGAGACTTAAATTTATGCCCAGCCGTCTCGACAAGTTGATGGCCGATGCCTGTGATTCTCTCGAAACTTGGGCCAAATCCAAGGAAATCACCCTTGTCAGGGACATCGATAAAAGTTTACCCGAAATCTCCATGGATTCTGTTAAAATAACACAGGTCCTGAATAATCTCGTGGGAAACGCCATTAAATTCACACCGCGCGGCGGAAAGATTTTTGTGTCGAGCTCCTGGAGTGATACGACTTATTTGAAGGTGATGGTGGAGGATACCGGCGTCGGAATTGCCAAAGAAAACCTCCCTAAATTATTTGGGCGTTTTGAGCAGTTCGGTGACCAGCAGGGAATCAGCGGCACCGGCCTCGGACTTTGCATTTCCAAGGAAATTATCGAACGGCATGGTGGAAAAATTCATGCAGAGAGCGAAGAAAAAAAAGGCTCCAAATTTATTTTCACGCTGCCTGTTAAACAGCAAACGATTATAGGAGGACCCTGATGTCTAAGGAAATCAACATTTTATTCGTTGACGATCAGCCGGATTTTTTGGAAACCATGACTTATTGGATGCGTAATCGAGGTTATCAAGTGATCACCGCGAGCAATGGTCCGGAAGGCATTGAGCTTTTGAAGAAGAATTCAAACGTGGATATCGTTTTTGCCGATTTCAAAATGGAAGGCATGAACGGGATTGAGATGATCACGAAAATCCGTGAATTCAACAAAACCATCCCGATCGTTATGGTCACGGCTCATGCGGATGACGCCATGATTCATAAAACGAAAGACCTGAATATTTCCGGGTTTTTCTCGAAAATGGGGGGTTTTGACGACCTTGAGCAGGTGATTGAGGTCGTCCTTCGAAGCATCAAACGTTCCAAGACCAGTTAAAAAGGATTTTTGGGTGTCTTTTTCCTCCAAAGCAGTATTTTTTACGGGCCTGTCTGTTTTAACTCTTATTTCTCCTGTTTTCGCTAAAGATGATGAAGTGGTGATTGGACTTACGGCGCCTCTTACCGGCGACCAGGCCTATATTGGCATCGGCGTCATGCAGGGCGCGCAAATGGCTGTTGAGGATGCGAACGCCAAAGGCCCTATCTTCGGCGATACCAAGCTCAAATTTGAAGCCTTGGATGACCAGCATAACCCCACCCAAGCAGTTCTTGTCGCCAATAAGTTCATTTCGAACCCGGATACAATGGGAGTAGTGGGGCATTTTAATTCTAATTGCTCCAAAGCGGCTTCTTCGATTTATCATGAAGGCCGCGTCACCCAAGTTTCTCCCGCCTCTACCAATCCTGAAATTTCAAGACAGGGTTTTGATACTTTTTTCAGAGTTTGCGCCACGGATGAAGTGCAGGCTCCTGCCGCGGCCTTATTTGTCTTCAATGACTTGAGCTTTAAGCGTGTCGTTGTGCTGGACGACCAGACAACTTATGGCAGGGGATTGGCGGAACAATTCAAAAAGAAATTTATCGCGCTGGGCGGTGAAGTATTGAAACATGAAGGAATTACGCAAGGTGAAAAAGATTTCATGCCTCTTTTAACCAAGGTTAAATCCGTGAATCCAGAGCTTGTTTTTTTTGGCGGAATTTATCCTGAGATGGCTCTTTTATTGAAACAGTCTAAAAAAATTGGTTTGAACGCGGCATGGATGGGCGGCGATGGCATTTTTGAAGCCTCTTTGGCCTCGTTGGCGGGAGAAGGGGTTGCAGACGGGACTTATTCGACCATGCTGGGCGTTGATCCGCACATGGTGCCTGAGGCTAAAGATTTTGTGACGCGATACGAAGCCCGGTTTGGCACAATCGGTTCTTTTTCCACTTATGGTTATGACGCCGCCTGCGTGCTCATTGACGCGATTCGCCGTGCCGGTAAAAAAGACCGTCAAGCTATTCTTGATGAAATGAAGAAAACTCATGATTTTCCGGGTATTCTGGGGCCGATTAATTTTGACAAAAAAGGCGACGCCATTGGAAAAAGTGTAGGCGTTTTCAGGATGGAGAACGGGAAGTTCAAGTTCCTCAAAGAAATAAAGCAGTCTTAACGGTTTTTAGCGTATCGCGTATCTCCTATCCGCTATCCGCTAAAATGCGTAATATTTTATGAGCTCCCATCTCCAGCTTTTTTTCCAGCAGCTCCTTAACGGTTTAACAATTGGCATGGTTTACGCTTTGATCGCCTTGGGTTACACCATGGTTTATGGCGTATTGCAGTTGATTAATTTCGCGCATGGTGAAGTTTTCATGGTTGGCGGATACCTCGCGCTAACCGCCATGGCGTGGATAGCTTCGATTTGGGCCGGAGCGCCTTTTTTTGTGATACTTCCGCTGATTCTGATTTTTTCCATGCTAGGCGCCTCGTTATTGGGGGCTTGTATTGAACGGGCGGCGTATCGTCCTTTACGCATTTCACCCAAGCTTACGGCATTGATCAGTTCTATCGGCGTTTCTTTTGTTTTGCAAAACACCGTAATGCTTGTTTACGGCTCGCGTGAAAAAAGCATGCCAGCCTTGCTGCCGAACTGGCAGGTGGACTTGCATGGCGTGACGCTTTCCGTGGCCCAGTTGATTATTTTTCCCACCACGATTTTTCTGATGCTCTTTTTGACTTTTTTTGTGAAAAAAACATCCATGGGAAAAGCGATGCGCGCGGTTTCAGAAAATACGGAAGCCGCATCTTTGATGGGGATTTCGCCTAATAAAGTGATTCGCGCTACTTTTGTTTTGGGATCCGCGCTGGCCGCGGTGGGAGGCTCTCTTTTTGCCATGAACTATGGAAGCATGAATTTTCATGACGGGTATTTGGCGGGAATTAAGGCGTTTACGGCCGCGGTATTCGGAGGGATTGGTTCGATTCCGGGTGCGATGCTTGGCGGCGTGCTTCTGGGGATTTTTGAAGGATTTGCCGCGGGTTATATTTCTTCCGAATGGAAAGACGTGTTTGCATTTGGCCTGCTTGTAGCGCTTCTTCTTTTCAAGCCTTCGGGTATTTTGGGTGAAAATGTTTCCGAAAAGGTTTAGGTTTCCTCAATCATGAACTTTCAAGAAAAGATTAAAAATCTTCCTTATCAAATTCAAATCGGGTTATTTCTGGGACCTTTTTTGTTGCTACCTATCATTGACAGGAACACCTATCATTTGGACCTTTTAACCGGCGTGGGTATTTACGTGATTTTGGCTATGGGTTTGAATGTCGTGGTCGGGCTCGCCGGTTTGTTGAACCTGGGTTATGCGGCTTTTTTTGGAATTGGTGCGTACACTTACGCGCTTTTGAATTTGCATGGGCATTGGTCGTTTTGGGCGGGTTTACCCGCCGCGGGGCTGGTTTCCATGCTTTTCGGTTTTCTGATCGGAATTCCCTCGATTCGCGTCAGAGGGGATTATTTGGCGATTACCACTTTGGGTTTTGGGGAAATCACCAGAATTGCTTTTAATAATTTGGATACTTGGACGGGCGGTCCTAACGGACTTTTAGGAATTTCCAGACCTAAATTTTTTGGCCATGCGTTTTCAGTGAATCCCACGCCTTATTATTATTTGGTGCTTTTTTTTATTGCTGTGATCGCATTTTTTCTTTTCCGGATGTGCCGTTCAAAAATCGGCCGCGCACTTGTCGCCATACGCGAAGATGAGTTGGCCGCGTCTTGTATGGGCGTCCCCACACTTCACGTAAAACTTGTCGCGTTTGGCGTGAGTTCCTTTATCGCGGGGCTTGCTGGCGCGATTTTCGCGTCAAAACAAACGATTGTCACGCCCGATAGTTTTGATTTCGTGCTTTCGGTTTTGCTTTTGGCTATGGTGGTTTTGGGCGGAATGGGAAATATTTGGGGCGCGGCGCTCGGAGCGTTGGTTCTGGGTGTTTTGCCTGAGCTTCTGAGAAGTTTTGCGGTTTACCGCATGTTGATTTTTGGGCTG
>JAHFFM010000119.1 GCA_023247935.1 Candidatus Omnitrophota bacterium
TTTTCACCGTGCTTTTGGCGTGCGGCGAACGCTTGTGATCAATTGGAGAAACACTTTTTTGTTCATGATTAAAAATTTAAGCGCAATTCGCCTCTTGGCGCTTTTCGCGTTCTGGCTGCCATTGAGGATGATTTATTCTTTGGTTTCTTTTAAGCCGGAGCTAAGTATTGGTTTTTTTCAATCATTGCCTTTGCTGGGCAGGGCACTGGCCCGAAGAAAAGCGGTGGCGTCTGACAGAAAAGCGTCGCAGACCAGCGAAAACTCTCTATTTATGAGGGTGTAGTGAGCGCTAAAAAAATCAGCCTGGCTGTTATTACTCGCAACGAAGAAGTAAAGCTGCGAGAGTGTCTGGATTCCGTGCCGTTTGCCGATGAAGTGGTGGTTGTAGATTCGGGAAGTACGGATAGAACCTGTGAAATCGCGGCTGCCGCCGGAGCCGTTGTTTACAGCCGGCCTTTTGAGGATTTTTCCAGCCAAAAAAATTTTGCAATGGAAAAGACCCGCGGGGAATGGGTTTTACTTTTGGACGCGGATGAGCGGTTAAGTCCCGGTCTTCAATCCGAAATTCAAAAAACCATTGCCAACCCAAGAGCTCTGGACGGTTATTTTCTACGCCGCGATAATTATCTTTTCGGTGGTCGTATGCGTTTTGGCGCCAACGCCTCGGATTGGCAGCTTCGATTGATTCGAAGCAAAAAAGGCCGTTTTGAAGGTGTGGTTCATGAAAGAATTGTCTTGGAGGGGAAAGCCAGCCGCCTTCAAAAGCCGTTGATGCATTACTCCACCCGGACACTCGCGGAATACAAGACGAAATTTGCGTTATTCTGTCCTTTGGACGCGGAACGGTTATGGAAAGAGGGAAAGAAACCGACTTTTTACCATCTTTTGATTAAGCCGCTTCTTGAATTTGTTTATTTTTATTTTGTTAAATTCGGGTTTCTGGATGGTTCGCGAGGACTGCTTTATCAAGTTCTTTCCACGCGGTATCTTTATGCAAAATATTGGCGGGCCTCGCAGCTTTTTCGTGAGCGCAACCGGGCCTCCTATTGACCTACCTAAAAATAACAAGCCAAACGGGTGGCGCATGAAATCTATTCTTATTTATCCAAAAAGGACAGCACATCGCAGCCCGATTTTTTTTGAGGTCCTGATAGCGTTTTTGGATAAATAAAATAGGTTTCATGTGACAGGACCCGTTTGGCTCATTATTTTTAGGGAGGTCAATAAATTCAATCGCATGAAGTTTGTTTCGGAGGCCCAAATCGGTTATTCTAATAGGCTCTAATATAAGGAAGGCGAATCAGTTATGGCGGTAAAAAAGAAGCATCAGCGTCCGAAAATAGCGGTTGTTCTGGGGACTCGTCCCGAGATTATTAAAATGAGCCCGGTGATCCGCTATTTGGAGCGTTTCAAAAAAGATTATTTTATTGTGCATACGGGACAGCATTATTCGTTTGAGATGGACAGGTTGTTTTTTAAGGAATTAGAGCTTCCCGAGCCAAAGCATCAATTGTCGGTTCATTTGGCTCCTTCGCAGGGTCATGGGGAGCATTTAGGCCGCATGCTGAGCCATTTGGAGAAAATTTTTCTGGATGAAAAGCCTTCCGTGATAGCCGTGCAGGGAGATACGAATACGGTGCTCGCGGGCGCTTTAGTGGCTTCCAAAATTCACGGCATTCAAGTGGCGCATGTGGAAGCGGGTCTGAGAAGTTATGACCGCGAAATGCCCGAAGAGATTAACCGCATTTTGACGGACCACATTTCAGATTATTTATTTCCGCCGACGCAGCTGGCCAAAAAGATTTTGCTCTCCGAAGGAATCTCGGCGAAAAAAATCCATGTCACGGGCAATACCATTGTGGATGCCGTGGTGCAGAACATGAAAATTGCGGAAAAAAAGGGCTTGCCTATGCCTTATGGCCTAAAAACCAACGAACCTTTTTTCCTGATGACAATGCATCGGCAGGAAAATGTGGATTTCAAGGACCGGTTGAAAGCTATTTTGATCGGACTTTCACGCGTTCATGAACATTTTAAAATCCCCATTATTTTCCCTATGCATCCCCGAACAGAAAAAATGCTAAAAACATTCGGGCTTACTCTTCCGGCAGGCGTGCGTCATGTGGCGCCCGCAGGTTTCCTGGATTTTTTAAGGCTGGAAGGAAAGGCTAAGCTCATTCTGAGTGATTCCGGCGGCGTGCAGGAAGAAGCTTGTATTTTAAAAGTGCCTTGTGTGACGCTTCGCACGACAACGGAGCGTCCCGAGACTTTGACCACCGGAGGCAATGTTCTGGCGGGTTATGATCCCGTAAAAATTCTTTCCGGCGCCAAAAAAATGATTTCCAAAAAAGCCGTGTGGAAAAATCCGTTTGGGGATGGCCGCAGCGGCGAGCGGATTGTTCAAATCCTGGAAAATCAAGCCACGTGAAAATAGCTTTTTTCACTTATCCCTCGGCGTTTCAAAATGTCGGCGGGGGAGAAGTGGTGCTTCTTAAGCTGCGTGAGTACCTTTCAAAAAAAAGCGTTCAAATAGATCTATTCGACCCCTGGAAATCCCGCGTGGAAGATTATGACGTGATTCACGTTTTTGGTTCCGTGAAAGACTGTTTGGGTTTGATCCGGGTAGCCAATACAAAGCGGGTACCCGTGGTTTCCAGTCCGGTTTTGTGGTCGGACCCTTGCATGGGTTTTTCTTTTTTTGTTCGTCACGCGATTAAATTTCTTTTTCCGGCATTTCCTTCCGAGAGACGCGAAATTTTAATGCGGTCCAGCCTGCTTTTTCCAAATTCCGAGATGGAGAAAAAGCATATTCACCGTTATTTCGCGGTGCCCCTTGAAAAAATGAAGGTGATTTACAACGGCGTGGATAAATCGTTTGCGGATACGAATCCTTCTTTATTTCGTTCCAAATACGGGACCTATCCGTTTGTTTTAAGTGTTGGCCGAATTGAACCCCGAAAAAACCAGCTGAATTTGATTCGCGCCATGAAATCATTAAAAAATACCCGACTTGTCTTGATTGGCGATCCTGTTTCGGATTATCAGGCTTACTATCAGTCATGCCGCCAAGAGGGCGAAGGTTTTACGGAATTTATTCCCGCTATTGCCCATGGCGACCCGCTTTTAAAATCAGCGTACACGGCCTGTTCATTGTTTGCGCTTCAAGGTTGGTTTGAAACCCCTGGATTGGTGGCGCTTGAGGCAGGGCTTGCGGGCGCCAATTTAGCTGTAACGGCTGGCGGGAGCACGAAGGAATATTTTGGGACCAAGGTGGAATATCTTGAGCCTCGAAATCCAGGGCAAATGTCCCAAGTTATTCTTAAAAATTTAAATAAGCCTAAAGATACCGCGCTGCAAAAATACATTATGGAAAATTTTACATGGGACAAAATTGCGGACCATTACATAGCTGCTTATCAGGGAGCGGCCAAATCTTGAAATTATCCGTGATTATTCCTGTATTTAATGAAAATAAAACCATGCACCGGATTTTAGAAATTATTCGTTCCGTGCCGGTTGAAAAAGAAATCATTGTCGTGGATGACGGCTCAACGGATGGGACACGCGACATTTTAAAGTCCCAACCGCAAGACGGCAAAGTACGTGTCATTCTTCATGAAAGAAATCAGGGAAAAGGCAGTGCGGTTCGGACGGGAATCCGCGAAGCAAAGGGAGACGCCATTATTATCCAGGACGCGGATCTGGAGTATGACCCCATGGATTACCCGCTTCTTTTGGACGCGATGCGAAAAACAGACGCAGATGTGGTTTATGGCTCGCGTTTTTTGGGCAAAAAAAAGGTAACCTCGTTTTGGCATCGTTTGGTGAATGGTTTTTTGACGGTTTTGACGAATATTCTTTTTGGCAGCCATTTAACGGATATGGAAACCTGTTATAAGCTTTTTCGCTCGTCTTTGCTGAAAGAAATCCCTCTTTATTCCACCGGGTTTGAAATTGAGGTGGAACTGACCGTTAAAACTCTGAAAAAGGGAGCGAAGATCGTGGAAGTGCCCATTTCCTATAAGGGGCGCTCCTTTCACGAAGGTAAAAAAATCGGCTGGAGAGATGGCGTGAAAGCCGTGGTGTCTTTGTTGAAATACCGCCTGTTTTCATGAAATATGTTTTTAAGAAAAAACGCAATATTTTGATCGCGTCAGCCGTCGATGCGATTTTCGGGATTTTCTTCAAGCCCAAGCCTCATTTCGATTCTCATCTTAAGCCCAAAAAAATATTAGTGGTTCGTCTGGACCATTTGGGTGATATTTTGCCTGCGACCGCTTTTCCTCAAATTTTAAAAGAAAATTTTCCGGGCGCGGAAGTGCATTTTTTAACCAACCGGATGGGTGAGGAGCTTTTAAAAAATAATCCCTATGTCGATAAAGTTTGGGTTGGGCCTTCCTGGTTTCAAAGAACATTAACTTCTGACACGGAAGTAAATCGTATTCATCCGCTTGTCCGGCGTTTAAGGGAAGAAGCTTTTGATTTGGGTTTGGCTCCCAGGGGAGACGCGCGGGAAAATTATCTTTTGTGGCGGGCAAAAATTCGGAACAGGGTCGGATACGGGATCACGGGGGGCTCTTTTTTTCTAACGCATTCGGTTCCTTATGTTTTTGGGGCTCATGAATCGCAGCATGGAATCGATTTATTGAAATACATCGGCGTTCAAAATCCTCATTCATCCCCAAAGATTTATTGGACGGAAGCCGAGGAATTAGAGTGTCGAGCGGCGTTACAAAAAAAGGGATACATCGGGAATGGATGGATTGGGCTGCAGGTGGATGCGGGAACTCCGACCAAAGAATGGCCTTTAGAAAATTACCAACTTTTTTTGGAAATGGCCGCTGAAAAGGTTTCTTCCGAAAAAATCGTTTTTTTGGGCACAAGCGCGCGGCGCGCTCACTGGCTTGACGGAGTTATAGAAGCCAAAGGAAAAAAGAAGCAATGGCTTAACCTTGTTGGAAAAACAAACCTGAGAGAGCTTTTTTATCTTTTAAAAACATTGAAGATTTATGCGGGTCTTGATTCAGGGCCTTCGCATGTAGCGGCGTCATACGGCATTCCTTCTCTTTTTTTGTATAGCGGCACCAATGTTTTTGACCAATGGAAGCCGCTCGCGGAAAATGCTTACACGTTGACGCATCCGGTGCCATGCTCTCCTTGCCGACAAACCAAATGTCCCATTCAGGGGCATCCGTGTTTATCTCAAATTACGCCAGCGCAGGTGATGAGCTGGGTTTTGGAGCGAAGTTATGGATAAAAGACAAATCGGTTTGGATATTCGAATGTGGGGGCATCCCGGCATTGGCCGTTATTTAAGGGAGCTTTTAAAAGCGATTTCAGCTTGCGGCCAATCCGGAAAAAATTTTCATTTTTTGGGTTATGCCAAAGATGAGACGTTTTTACGGGAATTATTTCCGGAGGCATTGTACAAAAAAGCTGTTTCAAATATTTATAGCTTTCGCGAACAGCTGGAGTTAACTAATTTTTCGGGGCAAGTAAAATTGCTGCATGTGCCACACTTCAACGCGCCTTTTATTTGCCATTCAAAGTTGTTGGTGACGGTTCATGATTTAATTTATTTGAAGGATTCGCGGTATTCCGGGTCGTCGTTTGGCAAAATGTACGTGTACGCGCTTTTATCCGGTATTCAAAAAAAAGCCAAAGCCGTAATCGCCGTGTCTAATTTTACTAAACGAGATTTAATCGCTTCTTTTCCGCAAATAGAAGAGCGTGTGGAAGTAATTTATGAAGCGGCCTCGCCTTGCTTCCGCCAAAAACCAGAATCTAAAGATTTGCTTCAAGCGCGCACCTCTTTTGGGATTTCGTCGCCATTTATCCTTTTTGTGGGAAGTTTGAAGGCGCATAAAAATGTGCCCGTGCTTTTGGACGCGTTTGAAGCTGTCAAGAATAGGCACGGAATTGAACATGAGTTGGTTTTGGTTGGCAGAAAAGATCCTAAAGAGCAGGCGCTTCTGAAGCGTCTTGAAAGCATGGCCTCAGTCCGTATTTTTGAAAATAAAGATGACCGGGATTTGTTTTTGCTTTATCATTTGGCGGATGTTTTGGTAACCCCTTCTTTATGGGAAGGTTTTGGACTGCCTGTGCTGGAGGCGATGTCTTGCGGCACGCCCGTGATTTGCTCGGACCGGTCAAGTTTGCC
>JAHFFM010000120.1 GCA_023247935.1 Candidatus Omnitrophota bacterium
TGGCCATCAATTTAGATAAAGAGCCGGAAGCGCTGGAGGCTTTGGAGGACAGCAAAGCTTCCGTGAAAATGGGTTTTGGAAAGGCGCGGGACGGCAAAGTTTGTCCCGTGAACGCGCAAAGCGAATACGCTTACCGTCTCGGCATTGATGACGATTTGAAATTCCGGACCAACCAGAAAACTTATCAGGAAATTTGTTTTGAGCAGGTGGGACTTGAATTTAAAAAAGAAGACTATGATTTTTCTCCCGGTGAAGAAAATTTAAATCTCGCCAACACGGCGCTTAAAGAAAGAGGTTTTGACCCTTTTAAAAGAAATAAACGCGTGATCGGTTTGAACACAGGCAGCGGCAACCGCTTTGCCGGAAAAAAACTTTCGCCGGGGCAATACAAAACACTGGCCGAAAAACTTCATGCTAAATTAAACGCGGATATTTTTCTTTTGGGCGGCGAAGACGAGAAAGAAAGAAATGCCTGGATTCAAAAAAATGCGGCTATGCCTATCGTGAATACGGGAAGTCATTCTATTCAGGTTTTTTCCGGCATCGTCAAAGCATGTGATTTGGTGGTGACGGGGGATACCACGGCCATGCATATCGCGATTGCCATGAAAGTGCCGGTTCTGGCGTATTTTGCGTCTACCTGTGCCTCCGAAATCGAGCTTTATGGCCGCGGCCGCAAAATGGTGTCTCAAATTATTTGCGCGCCTTGCTATAAAAAGATTTGCCCCATTGACGAAAAGTGCATGGCGGACATGGACCTGGATGAATTAACGGAAAAGGCGGCTCAAACATTGAAAGATTATGCGATTCGCGTTTCTTGACCGGGACGGGGTGATCAACCGTTTTCCGGGAAAAGGCAAGTACGTCACGGGTTTTTCGGAGTTTAAGATTTTACCCCAAGCTTTAAAGGCAATCCGGCTTTTGACGGAGGCGGGCTATGAATTGGCCGTTATTTCAAATCAGGGATGCGTCTCCAGAAAGCTTATCACCAAAAAAAGTTTGGCGGACCTGACAAAATACATGCTGAAAGAAATCCGCGAAGCGGGCGGCCGCAGTCCCAAGGTTTATTATTGCGTTCACCAAAAAGCAGATAACTGCGCCTGTAAAAAGCCCAAAACACTTTTGTTGAAAAAAGCCGTGGGGACCCGCAAAATAAAACGCTCGGAGATTTGTTTTATCGGCGATTCCGAAGAAGATATGGAGGCCGCGAAGAATTTTGGCTGCCGTCCTGTTTTGGTGCTTTCGGGCCGTTCCAAGAAAAAAGACGTTCCGGCTCTTTCGGTGAAACCGGATGCCGTGCATAAAAATTTATGGGAGGCTGCGCGTTGGCTCGTAAATCAAAAAAAATAGTCATCCTTTATGCCAGCGCCGGGCATGGCCATGAAAAAGCGGCCAGGGCGGTGGATGCGGTTTGCCGTACGAACCCTTCGTGGGACGTGAAGCTGGTGGATGTTTTGGATTTGACGGCCATGGGTTTCGGCAAGCATTACCGCGCGCTTTACTTTTTTCTTATTAAAAAATTTCCAGGGGTTTGGGGTTTTTTTTACGGGCTCACGGATTTGTCCTGGGTTTATTTTTTCGTGAAACCTTTGCGCCGCATCAACAATCGCTTTTTTGCCAACAAACTTGAAACTTTTCTTAAAAATGAAGCGCCTGATGTCGTTATTTCCACGCATTTTTTAGGGTCGGAGGCAACCAGCCACCTTAAAAAAACAGGGAGGATCAAAAGCTCGTTAATCACCGTCATTACGGATTATATGCCGCATGCGTTTTGGATTGATTCCCATACGGATGCTTACGCGGTAGCCACGTCGATGACCAAAGAAAGCATGAAGCGCCGCGGAGTCGTAGAGGAAAAGATTTTTATCACAGGCATTCCCATCGAATCTAAATTCTACGCGCAATTGGACAAACAGCAGGCTATGGAATCCTTAGGGCTTAAATCCTCACTTTTTACGGTGCTGATTACAAGCGGGGGTGCGGGCGTGGGAATAGCGGATGATTTGGTGAAACGCTTGTCTATCGTGGAGCCTCGTATCCAGCAGCTGGTTGTTTGTGGAACAAATAAATTGCTGTTTGAGGATTTGCGGGAAAGATTCGGCCAGAGTTCATCTATTCGTTTGTACGGTTTTGTTGAAAATATCAATGAATTAATGGCCGCTTCGGATGTGGTGGTGGGTAAGGGCGGAGGATTGACGATCACGGAATGCCTTTGCGTGGGAAGGCCCATGGTTCTTTTTGGAGCCGTGCCGGGCCAGGAAACAAGAAATGTGGAGCAGGCGGTCAAATACGGCGCCGCCAAGGCCGCAAAATCCATTAATCAGGCTGTTCAGTTCGTTTTAAATTTTCGTCAAAACAAACAAATGACGAACGACGCGCTCGCGGCCATCGAGAACCTTCGGCAGGAAGGCTCGGCGCATAAAATTGTGAAATTGGCGATGGAATTATAAATGGAAGCTTCTTTTAAAAAACAGGTCAGTCAGCATCTCGAAATAGAAGCCGCGTTTGGTATCACGCATCTGGTTTCTCCTGCCGGGTCTTTGACTGCGCGCCCCATTTTGGAGTCGCGTGAGCAAAAAACAAAAAGTCTGGACGCGCTTCGCGAGGAATATAAAAATTGCCAAATGTGTCCGCTTAGCCGGGGCCGCACGCATGTGGTTTTTGGTTCCGGTAATCCGGAGGCCGAATTGATGTTTGTGGGGGAGGCGCCGGGATATGACGAAGATTTGCAGGCGCTTCCGTTTGTGGGTAAGGCGGGGCAGCTACTGACCAAAATTATTGAGGCGATGAAACTCAAAAGAGAAGATGTTTATATCGCGAATTGCTTGAAATGCCGGCCTCCCCAAAACCGCAATCCGCTTCCTTCGGAAATCGTCATTTGCAGCCCGATTTTGGAAAAACAAATAGAAATCATTCAACCCAAGGTCATTTGCGCGCTGGGTAAATTTGCCGCGCAGACATTGTTGAAAACAGATGAGCCTATCGGCCGGTTAAGAGGCCGTTTTTTTGACTGGCATCGCGGAATAAAATTAATGCCGACTTTTCATCCCGTATATCTTTTGCGCAACCCGGGAGATAAGAAGATTGTCTGGGAAGACGTTCAAAAAATCATGAAAGAATTAGAGGTTTCCATATAAGCTTTACAAAACCAATGAGAAAAACGGGTCCTGTCACCCAACGCATTTTTTTTATTGTCCAAAAACGCTATCATTCCTCAAAAATTACTGGTGCGATGTTTGGGCGCCACCCCTTTTTCTCATTGGTTTTGCGTCGGTTGATGGACTCGTTGTTTGGAGTTTGAGAATAAATATGCCTTTGTATGTGGATGTTGCGCTTGCGGTGCCTTCCTCGAAGTCTTTTCAATATTCCGTCCCGGATGATTTAGCATCCAAAATGAGCCCTGGCTTGCGCGTTTTTGTGCGCATGCGAAACCGGCGGATGGCGGGCACTGTAGTGGGAATTTCTTCGGTCAAGATTGTTGAAGAAATAAAGCCCATTGAAAAAGTGATTCATGACCATCCAGTTTTGGATGATGCCATGCTTCAGTTGGCCGAATGGATGTCTCAGTATTATCTTTGTTCAATTGGCCAAGTGATTGACGCGATGCTTCCAGCGGCTTTTCGAAAAGGGAAGCATTTTATGAAAAGTCGCTCAGCTTCTTCAGGTCACACGCATGAAATAGACAGTCCGCATGATTTACCACTCACACAAGCGCAGCAAAAAGCTTATGACACAATTTTGAGCAACATTCATTCGAAGCGTTCGGGGATTTTTTTGCTTCATGGGATCACCGGCAGCGGAAAAACCGAAGTTTATATTCAGCTCATCCGTAAGGCTCTTGAACAAGGGCGTTCCAGCATTGTACTGGTTCCTGAAATATCTTTGACCCCTCAAGCCGTAAATCGTTTTTATTCCCGTTTTGGAGATTGCGTGGCCGTGATTCACAGCCGTTTAAGCGGCGGGAAACGAGTGGAAGAATGGCATCGGATTCAGTCCGGCCAGGCAAAGGTGGTAATTGGCGCACGATCCGCTTTGTTCAGCCCGGTTCAAAATTTGGGCTTGATTGTAATCGATGAAGAGCATGAAGGCTCTTATAAACAAGAAGAAGCACCGCGTTATCACGCCAGGGAAGTGGCCAAAAAACGCATTGAACTTGAAAACGCGGTGTTGGTGATGGGCAGCGCCACGCCGTCCCTTGAAACGTTTTACGCCTGCCGGAAAGGCGGCGCGGCTTGCCTTGATTTGCCGCAGCGCATCGAAAGCCGGCCTTTGCCTGCGGTCGAGATTGTAGACATGCGGCGCCAGCAGGAAGGAAAGAAGGAGAGGATTTTCTCAACGCTGCTTGAGCAGGCCATCCGCGACACGCTTTTTAAAAAAGAGCAGGTCATGCTTCTTTTGAACCGGCGTGGATTTTCAACGTACCTGCATTGTTCGTCTTGTGGTTATGTCATGACTTGCCCGAATTGCCGCATCAGTCTGGCTTATCACTTTGATAAATCCATGCTGCTTTGCCATGTTTGTCATTATCAGTGTTTTCCGCAAAAATTATGCCCCGGCTGCCAAAAAAATTATCTTCATTATTTTGGGGTGGGCACGCAAAAGGTGGAGCAGGACGCCTTACGATTGTTTCCGGAGGCGAAGTTGGGGCGGATGGACGCGGATTCAACGTCGCGTAAAGATTCCCATGAAAATATTTTGAAGGCATTTAAGAAAAAGGAAATCGATATTTTAATCGGCACGCAAATGATCGCGAAGGGACATGATTTTCCGAACGTTTCTTTGATTGGCGTGATTTCCGCGGATACTGCTTTGCATATTCCCGATTTCCGCTCGAGCGAGAAAACATTTGATCTTTTAACGCAGGTGGCGGGCCGCGCCGGACGCGGTGACATCCCAGGCAAAGTTTTAATTCAAACGTTCGTGCCGCATCATTATTCCATTCAAAGTGCCAAAGAGCATGATTTTCACGGTTTTTATGAAAAAGAAATTATTTTCAGGCGGGAACTTTCCATGCCGCCGTTCACGCATTTGGTGCGGGTGATTGTGCGCGGCGTGTCCGAGAAAGAGGTGGTACGCCAAATTCTGACTTTGGCCAAAGAATTACGCCAGAAAGCCGGGGATGGGCCCATTCACGTGTCGGGTCCGGCGCCTTGCCTAGTTTCCAAGGAGCATAGCCAATACCATTGGAATTTGATGTTAAAGGGTCCGGATCAGGCTGCGGTCAGCGTGTTTTTAAAAAGCGTCCTGGATTCATTCAAAAAAACAAAAGTCGTAATCGCGGTGGATGTAGACCCTGTTTAAATGAAATGTTAAGATAATTCTTCTAAATTTAAGGGAGAAAACATGGCGGTTTTACCGGTAGTGAAGTACCCGGATCCAGTGTTAAGCGCCAAGACCAAAGAGGTGCGAGTCATTACGGATGCGGATCGAAGGCTCGTGATAGACATGATTGAAACCATGTACGCGGAAAACGGCGTAGGGCTTGCGGCCAATCAAGTGGGTATTTCCAAGCAATTGTTTGTAGCCAGCGCGGATCAGGTTAAGGGCAAGGAGCTTGTTTTTTTTAATCCCAGAATTGTGCGCTCAGAAGGGGTTATCAAGGAATTTGAGGGCTGCCTGAGCGTACCTGAATTTTATGAGCCGGTGAAGCGGGCAAAGCGCGTTTGGATGAGGGCTTTGGATTTGGACGGTGAAGAAGTTGAGGTGAAGGGCGAAGGGCTTCTTTCCCGTATTTTTCAACATGAAATCGACCATTTAAACGGGATTCTTTTTATTGACCGCCTGGGTTTTTTGAAAAGCCGCAATATTAAAACCCGCTTGCGCAAAAAAACCGTTAGATGAAGCTGGTTTTTTTTGGGACCAGCCCGTTTGGCCTGCCTTGCTTAGATTCTATTCGTCAATCCCAGCATCAATTGTTAGCGGTTGTTACTTTTCCGGATAAGCCCAGTGGCCGGAAACTTGAACTGAAACCTTCGGCGGTGAAACGTTGGACCTTAGACCATTCCATCCCGGCCATTGAAATGGTTCCTTATGCTGAATCCGAATGCTTCACCAAGCTCAAAATGCTT
>JAHFFM010000121.1 GCA_023247935.1 Candidatus Omnitrophota bacterium
CTTGCTGGAAAGCAGCCCTAAAGAGGAAATAATGGGCCCGATTGTCCTGCTCATTCAAACTCTCCCATTAATTCCTCATAAGACAATGAGCATCCTCGAACAGCGCTCCCCGGAAGCCTCCCCAAAAGCTCGAACCCCTGCCCTCTTTTCCTCGCCAAATCCTCGGTTTGAATCGCGATCACTGAACCCAGATTAGCCAAATCCACGTGCTTAAGAATCCCTGGTTTTCCGCTCGAAGCCTCCAAACCGGTTTGAGGGTCTATGAGTTGAAAACGCATCCACGCGGGATTCGCCATGGGCCCCAACGCCCTGGCGTAATACTGGCTCGAAAGTTCGGTCATCCCATACTCGCTGACGCAATTTTTTTTCGGAATTCCCAAGAATTTACCGCATTCGGTATAAAGCGCTTTCTTGGTCACGCTTTTCACTTTTCCCTTAAAACCTCCGGTTTCCATCAATCTTGACCCAACAGGCAATCGAAGATAAATCTTTTTATTTTTCAAGTAATCCAAAAAAGATTTGAGAGAAAAAGCCGTTGCCAGTAAAAAAACCGATTTTTTTTCTTTCTGAAGTTCTTTTAACAGCGATTCAAAAGCTGGCTTTCCTTTTTTAATATAAAACTGCCCGCGCCCATCCGCGAAGCGCCGGTTCACAACACCCATCATGTGAGAAAGCGACGAACCGGCGTCATCGACCGGCGAATTCATTAAAAAATAATAAGAAAGCTTTGCGCGATCCCAAAAAAATGCTTTTTCAAACGGCGGCAAAATAGAAGCTTCGTATAATTTTAAAGTCCTGAAATAATGGACTCCCCGGCCTTCCCGGGTCGTGCCGCTGGTGCGAAAAACTTTAATCGCTTCTTTTTTAGGAAAACTCGTCACTTTTAATTCTTTGAAAGCCAAGGAAGGCATGGCCGGAATTTTCTTCCAGGAATTAATTTTAAAAATAGAATAGCCTTCAATGTCGCAGAAACGGCGGTAAATGGAGTTATTTTGATACTGGAAATGGAAAATTCTTAAGGCCAAGCCGTTGAATTCAGACTCAGAGCGGGAAATATCCTTCCATGGGCGGTGAATGAAGGATAGGACAGCTTTTTCCAAAGAGGATCTTGGTTCGGTAAACATTATTGACCTTCGCATAAATAATAGGAATTTGGCCGGACGATTTTGGGCTGCGACTGCGTCGTTCGTCGTCGGCATAGTCCCCGCTATGCCTCCTTCTCTCTCCTTGTCTCGCTCCAAAATCCTCTCGTCCAAATTTCCTATTATTTATGCGAAGGTCAATAAATTTGGAAATAATTTTATATCTTCTGAATCGCGCGAAGAAGCTCTTCTAGTTTTACAGGTTTTGCAAAAATAGGATTAGGGTTTGTGGTGACGTGCGCCTGGTCTTCAGGCGAAATCACAGCCGTTAGAAAAAAAATTGGGATAGCTTTAGTCCGTTCGTCATTTTTTAAAAGCATCGCCACTTCGGTGCCGTCCATTTTGGGCATCATAATATCCAGAATCACGACGTCGGGCTGAAAATTCACGGCTTTGGCAAGGGCTTGTTCTCCGTTCATAGCCGCGATTACTTTATACCCGCGTTCCGTAAAAAACGCTTCCAGGGTGGCTATTTGATTGGGCTCATCATCCGCAATCAGGATGGTTTTAGGCATTTCGTTATATTATCACGAACGTTAAATTTTTGATAAAATTTTATCAAATTGAGAAACACTGTAAAGAATCTCTTTTTCCGAGATAATGAAGGGGGGCGTGATCGAAATCACGTTATGGCCGGGGCCTGAAGGCAGCAAAATCAGGCCGCTTTGAATGGCTTGGGCGATGAAATTTCTGGCTTTTTCCGCGCTTGGCAATTCCATTCCGATCATCAGACCCGAACCGCGAATATCCACAATGACGGAATGTTTTTCTTTTAGCTTCCAAAGTTCTTTCCGGAAGAGCTCTCCCATTTGCCTTGAGCGGTCCACCAGCTTCTTTTCTTCAATTTCACGGATCACGGCCAAAGCCACGGCGCAGCCCAAAGGGTTTCCCAAAAAAGTGCTGGTATGAATGGCATCTCCGGTAGAAACTCCCCAGGAATACATGACTCGCATGCTCGCGATACAAGCAGAAATGGGAAATCCGTTCGCCATCCCTTTCCCCAAACATAAGATATCCGGAATAATTCCAGTTTTATCCACGGCAAAAAGAGAGCCTGTGCGTCCAAAACCGGTTAGAACCTCATCCGCGATCAAAAGAATTTTCTCCTCATCACAAAAAGCGCGTAATGCCTTTAAAAAATCGCCGGGTGCGGAAATAATCCCTCCCCGCCCTTGAATCGGCTCTAAAAGAACAGCCCCTACAGGCGTTCTCGATTTCTTCGCTTTTTTGTAGAGGGATTGCACGGCTTTCATAGAAACCTGGGAAGCTTTTGATTCGTATTGACGGACATCCGGATAAGGCGCGATATAAGAAAAATTGCCCATCTGTTTCAAAAATGGTTTTTTAAAATCTTCCCGGTGCGTCACCGAAAGCGTCCCGTAGCCCAGCCCGTGATAAGCGCCCGTAAATGAAATAACGCCCGGTTTTTTGGTATGCATCATCGCAGTTTTCAAAGCGGATTCAACCGCCTCAAAACCCGTGGAAGAAAAAATCGTCTGACTTAAATTCCCGGGTGTAATTTCGGCTAATTTTTTAGCCAGCGCTACCTTGACCTCATTCGGATGCACATCGCCGAAGCCATGCATCATATTGGCCGCCTGGTCTTTTAAAGCTTTTAAAACCGCGGGGTGGCTGTGCCCTATGTTTGTGACCGCGAACGCGCTCGACAAATCCAGATAACGGTTGCCATCCACGTCAAAAAGATTGCAGGCATAACCTTTTTTTAAGAAAACAGGAAAAATACCGCCCTGATAGGTTATTTGCGGACATTCAAAACGTTTCAACTCCGCTGCCAGCTTACCCGATTCTGTGCCAGGTAATTGTTTGGAACGAATTTTTGGAAGAGCGCTTTTAGGAAGAGGCTCCGTTTTTTTCTTGAAAGGAAATTGGAAAAATTTAGGCTTTTTGATTTTAAGCGGCTTCACGCGTGCTCGGCTTCGAGGAATCTTTCCGCGTCGAGCGCGGCCATGCACCCGGAACCCGCGGCCGTCACGGCCTGACGGTATTTATAATCCTGAACATCCCCGCAAGCGAACACGCCTGGCACATTGGTTAGCGTGCCGTCATGTATTTTGATATAACCCTTCGGGTCGAGCTCAAGCTTTCCTTTAAATAATTCCGAATTCGGCGTATGGCCTATGGCCATAAAAATTCCGTCCGTCTTTTTTTCGCTGACGGCGCCGGTTTGGATATTTTTCAGCATCACAGACGTGACTTTTTTCTTTGCCGGGTCTTTGATTTCAATAACTTCGGAATTCCAAATAAAATCTATTTTTGGATTTTTTTTCGCGCGGTCTTGCATGATCTTAGAAGCACGAAGCGCTTCGCGGCGATGCACAAGCGTGACTTTGCTTGCGAATTTGGTTAAGAATTGCGCTTCTTCAAGTGCGGAGTCGCCGCCGCCCACCACAAGTACTTCTTTTCCTTTAAAGAAAAATCCGTCGCAGGTGGCGCAAGCGGAAACGCCATAACCTTGAAGCGCTTTTTCAGAGGGAATGTTCAGCCAATTCGCGGAAGCACCGGTAGAAATAATAACAGACTTGGCCAAATACTCTTTTTCACCGCCAACAAGCTTGAAGGGACGCGAGCTAAAATCCACGCTCGCGACGTCTTCGCGGACGAGTTCAGTCCCAAAACGCTCGGCCTGTTCACGAAACAATTGCATGAGCTCAGGACCCATCATTCCCTTAGGAAAACCAGGGTAGTTTTCGACTTCTGTAGTGAGCATGAGCTGGCCACCGGGCTGGCCGCCCTTTAACAGCCCCTCAAATAAAAGAGGTTTTAAATTTGCTCGCGAAGCGTAGATTGCTGCAGTAAAACCTGCGGGGCCTGAACCAATGATGACGACGTTATGCGCCGTCGCTTCCGATGGCTTCAACCGGGCAACCTTCCTTGGCTTCTTTGCACAACGCTTCTTCTTCAGGGGTTGTCGGCTGTTTCTTTACAAACGAATAACCGCCGCTTTGGTTGCGGTCAAAATTGCTGGGCGCCGTTTGTCGGCAAAGATCGCAGTCAATGCACTGCGTATCCACATAAAACGCTCCCCCTGCATTATCGGGGTACTTATTTGCTTTGTCTGCCATATTTCCTCCGTGAAATTTGTTTATATCAATTAATGTTCGGACTGTCAATCAACCCATTTTGTACGGGCGGCCCGACGGGTCGCCCTCTACACGAATTACGATGGCAAATCAGATTGACCCATTAAATACTGATCAATCGCTCTTGCGCAGCCACGACCTTCGTTTATTGCCCAAACCACCAAACTTTGCCCACGCCGCATGTCCCCTGCCGCAAAAATCCCTTCAATGTTCGTCTCAAATTTTCCATGCTCTGCTTTTGCGTTTGAACGTTCATCCTGCTCGACATTCAAAGCTTTAAGAACCGCCTCTTCAGGACCCAAAAAACCCATGGCCAATAAAGCCAATTGAGCGGGCAACAATTTTTCAGTGCCCGGAATTTGTTTTGGAATAAAACGGCCCTGCTCGTCTTTTTGCCATTCAATTCTCACGATTTCAATGGCTTTTAAGCGGCCCATATCATCGCCCACAAAACGCTTCACCGTGACCAAATACTGTCTTGGGTCTTCACCGAATACCGCAGCCGCTTCTTCCTGGCCATAATCCATTTTGTAAACTTTGGGCCATTGAGGCCAGGGGTTATCCGAAGCGCGTTCAAACGGAGGCTTCGGCAGAATTTCAAGCTGAATCAAACTCTTGCAGCCATGACGCATGGATGTCCCGACGCAGTCCGTGCCCGTATCTCCGCCGCCAATCACAATCACGTCCAATCCTTTGGCGGAAATTAACTCACCGGACGTCGTCCGCCCACCGTTATCCAATAAACTCTTGGTGTTGGCGTGCAAAAATTCCATAGCAAAATGGATCCCCTTTAAATTTCTTCCTTCCGCCGGAAGATCGCGGGGTTTTGTGGCGCCGCCGCAAAGCGCGGTTGCGTCAAATTCTTTTAATAATTTGTCGGCAGGATAATTTTTACCGACTTCCGTATTCGTGACAAATTGAACGCCTTCTTCGGTCAAAAGATCCACGCGGCGCTGAACGATTTTTTTATCCAGTTTCGGATTCGGGATGCCGTACATCAAAAGTCCGCCGATCCGGTCCGCCCTTTCAAACACGGTTACAGAGTGGCCCGCTCGGTTGAGCTGTGCCGCGGCCGAAAGCCCGGCAGGACCGGAACCCACAACCGCCACTTTTTTTCCGGTACGTTTTTTAGGCGCTTGAGCTTTCACCCAGCCCTCATCAAAACCTTTATCAATAATGGAGGCCTCAATATTTTTAATGGTCACAGCCGGTTCGCTGATGCCAAGCACGCAAGAGCCTTCGCAGGGCGCGGGACAAACCCGGCCCGTGAATTCAGGAAAATTATTGGTTTTATGAAGCCTATCCAATGCTTCGCGCCACAACCCGCGGTAAACCAAATCATTCCATTCAGGAATTAGATTGTTAATCGGGCAGCCTTGCGCCATCCCCGCCAGCAAAGTGCCGCTATGGCAAAAAGGAATGCCGCAATCCATGCAGCGGGCGCCCTGCTCCTGGAGTTTTTTCTCCGGCATGTGCTCATGGAATTCATTCCAATCGGAAAGACGCTCTTTGGGAGAGCGGTCTTTGGGAAGTTCGCGTAAAATTTCTTTAAAACCGGTGGGTTTACCCATCTTAATTCCCGCCCACGCGCGCGAGGTCGCGCACATTTTCTTCAAACGCTTTCATAACCGCCTCATCGCCGCTCAAACCGGAACTTTTCACGCGCTCCATGGAATCCAGCACGCGTTTATAATCTTTGGGCATGACTTTGACGAATTTAGGAATCATTTCATCCCATAAATCGAGAATTTGTTTTCCGAGTTTCGAGCCGGTGTATTTCACGTGGCGCTCAATCATTTCGCGCAGCTGTCGGATTTCATCGCC
>JAHFFM010000009.1 GCA_023247935.1 Candidatus Omnitrophota bacterium
TAAATTCCGACGATACTGATATTCGCTTTATCCGCGGCCTCAATCACTTTTTGTTTAGAAATCATGATTGTTTTGCCGGCTTCCAAGCCGAGAACCCGAGCGGAAACTTTTTTTAAATTTTCAACCGTATCCAATCCGACGCAGGGAAGATCAAACCGTAAATCCTGGTTCGGTTTGGCGGTTTTCACGACAATCACGCCGCCATTGCCCAACTCACCGCCCCGGCGTATCGCCTGGTCAGTCCCCTCGAGCGCTTCCACAGCAAGCACAATTCCGTTTTTTACCACAACTGTTTGGCCGATGTCCATCTTTCCCACATGCCTCGCTATCCGGGCTCCAAACCGAAGATCTCTCAATTCTTCTAGAGTCGGCTTTCGGGTAGTCAGAACTCCCTTCGTTGCAAGAGTGTCTTTTAAAAAAATTCTTGAATCAATTACCCGCGCACCGCATTTCATTTTCAAATAAATCCCCAAAGCCCGCATCAAATGGTCATCCCCCTTGTTGGCCGTCTGCTTGATAAGGCTTTTTGCCGAAGAATCAAGTTTGAGAGAAGGGTCATAAATTTTTTTCTTGGGAACGGCGCCGGCAAAAGCCACGTGTTTGATTTTTTTCTGCTTTAAAAGCTCGATCAATTTACCTAATTCGCCCAACCCTATATAATTCGCCCCGGACGTAAAATTTTCCACGCGCTTATCCGTGACGCCTTCCACGCCAAAAACAAACACTGGCCTTTTCAAGTAAAAAGCGGCCTTGGCAAATAAAATAGGAAATTCGCCCTGACCCGCGATTAAACCAATCGGCCCGTATCCCGAATTTTTATTCCACCACATGAATCAGGTCTCTTCCTCGCTCATGGAAACATCCGCCGATGCCCGTCCAACGCCGCGCTTGGAATGATGAATAAAATCTAAAATGGATTGCACTTCAGGACTGTCTTTGAATTCTTTGCTTATTTTAGGAAGAAGCGTTGAAAAATTTGAACGCTTTAAAAATAGCAGTTTGAGCGCTTTTTTGATTTGCATTCTCTGCTCTGCGGAAAAACCTGACCGCTTTAACCCAATCGCGTTTATCCCGCGGAATTTCGCCGGGTGGCCGTCATAGATTGAAAAAGGGGCGACGTCCATCGTCACCTTGGAAAGTCCGCCAAGCATGGAAAGCTCGCCGATGTGCACAAATTGATGAACGCCTACAAATCCGCCAAGCACAGCATTGTCCCCTACCGTCACATGCCCGCCCAAAGCCACATTATTGGATAAAACAATGTTATCGCCCAAAACGCAGTCATGAGCGACGTGCGCGTTCACCATCAAAAGATTTTTGTTTCCGAGAATCGTTTTGGAACCCTCTTTCATCCCCGCATGAATTGTCGCGTTTTCGCGAATGACATTTTGCTCGCCTATCACGACAAAAGAATTCACAGGCGCATTCGAGCGGACTTGCGCGGGCATGCCAAGCACAACACCGGAATAAATCAGGCAATCTGCGCCTATTTGGGTATTTTTTTCAATGAGCACATGGCTCATCACGCGCGTATTTTTTCCAATCCGCACTCCTGGAGCTATCACCGCATAGGGCCCGATTTCCACGTTTTCCTCCAGAATAGCCTGAGGGGAAACGATCGCGGTAGTATGGATGGCAGGCGCTAATTTTTGCATCAATCAGCCAGACTAAACATGATTTCGGCTTCACAGGCGACCTCATTGCCTACTTTGGCAACACCGGTGACAATGCCGACCCTTGCTTTAAATTTCACAATATCGACCTCTAAACGGAGCTGGTCTCCCGGAACAACGACTCTGCGGAATCTCGCTTCTTTAATGGCGACAAGGTAGGCAATTTTGCCGTGATTTTCCTTTTTTGAGAGCATGAGGACGCCGCCAACCTGCGCCAGAGCTTCCACCATCAAAACGCCCGGCATCACCGGACGCTCGGGAAAATGCCCTTGAAAAAAAGGCTCGTTCGCGGTCACGTTTTTGATTCCCACGATCCGTCTTTCTGAAACTTCAACGATTTTATCCACCAGCAAAAAAGGATAACGGTGAGGTAAAACTTTCTTAATTTCTTCTATGTTCATCACTTGGCCTCCGTCTCCTTTCTGCGCCTGAATGGCTTGGGCGAGTTTTTGGTTAAGTTTGTGGCCGCCTCGAATGGCCGCGACGCGTCCCATCACCGGGAAGCCCAGCAACATAAAATCACCTAAAATATCCAACACTTTATGCCGCGCGCATTCATCCGGAAAACGCAAACGTTTCGAGTGCGCGCCATCCTCGCGGATAACCAACGTATTTTCTTCCGTAGCGCCCAACCCAAAACCATGCACACGCAACTGTTCAGCTTCTTTGTCGGTGCAAAAAGTCCTGGCCGGGGCGATCTCTTTCTCGAAAATTTCCGGCGTTAAAACAAAATCAACTTTTTGATTTCTTAAAAAAGGATGCTCATAGTCGAGCACATAACTGACGCCAAATTCATCGGCGGGATAGATGCAAACCGACTTTAATTTATCATAGCAGAAAATAGGCTCTTTGATTTTATAAAAATCGACGCGCTTGGTCTGCTCGACGAGCTTCAATTCCTTAAAAAAATGAACGAATGGGACGGCGCTGCCATCCATACCCGGCATTTCAGGCCCTTCAACCTCCACCTCGAGATTGGTTATACCCAGGCCTAAAAGTGTGGCTAGAAAATGTTCAACGGTGAGAATCTCATTCTCTCCGCGCCCGACCGAACTGCATCTTAAGGATTCGGAAGAAGAGGTGGAAGGTTTCTCATTTTTTAAATCGCTGACCAATTTTCCGTTTCGGAAAAATTTAATCCCCTGGTCAGGCTTGGCGGGGCGAACTGAAAAAGAACAGGGTTTTCCGGTGTGAAGGCCTATACCCGACAAACGCCCGGAACACACGACGGTTTTTTGAAATGCGTAAGCGGAGCTCACTGATTTTTTTTCTTAAACTCGGCAAATTCCTTGAAAAGTTCCGGCAGGCGCGCGATGAGCGCGAACAATCTCTTTTGCTCCTGAATAGGCCTCGCAGGCTCCCCCAGAACAACCATTTTTTCAGGAACGGATTTCGAAACGCCGGATCTGGCCGCCACAATGACATCATCTCCGAGAGTGACATGGCCGACAATCCCGGCCTGACCCGCCACCACCACACGATTCCCAAGTTCAGTTGAACCGGAAATCCCAGCCTGTGAAATAATCAAACAATCCTGACCCAGCACAACGTTATGCGCAATCTGCACCAAATTGTCTATTTTGGTTCCTTTGCCGATAATCGTATTTCTAAAACGGCCGCGGTCCACGCAAGTACAAGAACCGATCTCGACGTCATCCTCGATCAACACGGAACCCAATTGGGGAATTTTAAGATGTTTGCCGTCAATGGTTTCATAACCAAAACCATCGCTGCCGATCACGCTTTTTGAATGAATAATGACCCGATTTCCTACTTGAACCCTCTCGCGAATCACCACTTGCGGATAAAGCCGAGAATCATTTCCTACCCGCGCATGGCTTCCGATATAACATCCGGCGCCAATATAAGTGCGGGCTCCAATCACGCTTCCCTCCTCTAATACGGCAAGAGGTCCTACCGTCACATTTTCTCCCAGCGTAACCCCATTCGCGATCACGGATGTCGGATGAATCCCTTGGGGTCCGGAGTCTTCCTGAGACATAAAATAAGAAACAACTTTTGAAAAAGCGGAAGAAGGATTACTTAATTGAATGGTAGGCTTTTTATCGGAAACAACGTCAGCACCGACAATCACGGCGCTCGCTTTTGTTTCTGATAAAAAAGGGAGATATTTCGCGTTCGATAAGAACGTAATATCTCCCTTTTCAGCTTCTTTTATTCCCGCAACGCCCGTAATAACCAGGCCGGGGTCCCCCATCAACTTGCCGTCGATGAGACGGGCAATCTCAGAAAGAGTTAATTTTTTATGCCCGTCATTATTTCTTTTTTGTGGCGTAGTTATCATTCAAAACTTTAATCACCTGGACTGTCAAATCACTTCCCTCGCTCTTATAAACAAGAACGCGGTCGTTAAAAATGAAGCTATAGCCCTGGGACTTGCCAAAATCCTGGATAACAACTTCAATTTCTTTGAGAATGTCACGAACCATACCGTCGCGTTCTTTGCGAAGTCCGTCACGCGTTGTACGGTCAAAATCCTGCAACGCCTTGATCTTTTCATCAATCACGGCCTGCTTCTCGTCTTTAGGTTTAGCGCTTAAAAGTTCGGCTTCATCACGGAGTTTTTTGATTTCAGCGACCATTTTATCACGATCACCCTGCTTGGCCGCGCCCTTAGATTCCAGTGACTTGTCAAAATCCTTGGTTTTGCTGTATTCGTCAAACACGCGAGCCAAATCCACATATCCGATTTTTTCTCCCGCCGCCTGCGCCTCAGAAAATCCAAATGCGCCAACAAAAATCGCCACTATTGCGAAAACCGTCCACCGCAACCCTCTTTTCATCTTAAGCACTCCTCCTTTTTCAAATTTCAAATTAAAATCCCTGACTAATACTGAAATAAAAACGAAGTTTCTTTCTCTCGCCCGGTACGTCATCCAATGGGAATCCCATGTCGAGCTTCACAGGGCCAATCGGTGTTTTAATGCGAACACCGAAACCAGCGCCGGAAAACACATCTCCGTCGCCAAAATTATCGATTTCTTCATATAAGCTGCCGATATCATAAAAAATCGCGCCCTTAATCAAATCCGGATATATAGGAAACGTTTCTTCCGCATTGGCCACCCAATAAGCTTCACCGCCAACCGGGTCTCCGTTGCCTGGATCCTTGGGACCCAAACGACGTTCACGATAACCACGGATCGTGTTAGCGCCACCCAAAAAATACCTTTCATAAATCGGTACTTTAACAGAATCATCATAGGCGTCCGCGATTCCGCCGCGGATTTTAAGTTCAAGCACATCGGTTTCAAAATTTTTGAAATACGTGCTGGCAACGCCATAAAGTTTGGTGAAATCTTTGTCGCCGCCAAGCGGACCACCCGCAACTTCTCCAGTACCCGAAACCATCACTCCTCGCGTTGGGTTATAAACATTATCGCGGTCATCATGAGTAAGAGTCAACGCCACGCTGGAAGTGGTGTTTTTACCGACTTCATCCCTTAAAGCTTGTGAAGAATTTTGAGGGATATCGGAAATCTTAACTTCTTCGAGCTTGTATGTCACAAGGCCTTTATCGTATTCCGTAAATTCTTTGCCGAGCTTCACGTCAAAACCGGTCCTCGTCTGGTCAAAAATATAACCGGAGCTGCCGGAATTGTTAATTTCTTTGCGGAACAGGTCAAAACCGAATAAATAAGGATGTCCGAAAAACCAAGGTTCCGTGAAACTGAGTTCCGCGTTGGTTCTCACGCTGCCGCCTTCGAACCGCACCATCAAATCCTGGCCAGCGCCGGTAAATGTCTTCCAATTCTGCCAATCAAAATTTTTCTGGCGAACCTGCACAAACCCGATCACGGAGTCAATCGAGCTATAACCGCCGCCAAAACTAAATTCACCGGTTTTTGCTTCTTTCACGCTCACGATTAAATCACGGGTATTGGGGCTTGGGCCATTCTCAGTATCAAAACGGACGTCTTCGAAAAATCCGAGATTGTACAAGCGCTCTTTCGACCTTTTAAGTTTTGCGCCGCTAAAAGATTCTCCGGGATAAGCGCGCAATTCACGGCGAATCACGATGTCTTTTGTTTTGGTATTTCCCTGAACCAGCACTTTATTCACATACGTTAATTCGTGTTCAGTGACACTGTAAGTCAAATCCACTTTATCCGTGGTTTCGTTATAAGCGGACTCAGAACGGATTTGTGCGGAAAGATATCCTTTATCAAAATATAAATCCTGGATATTTGAAACGTCGGACCGCAGCCCGCGACGCGAAAAAGGTTTACCTTTGGACATTTTCAAGGCCTTCAAAATCTCATCCGTTTTGAGAATCGAGTTGCCATTGATGTTGATGTCGCCCACTAAATATTTTTTGCCTTCTTTCACGAGAACTTTTAATAGAATCCCGGAACCATCCGAAATCGAATGGATTTCCGTAGAAACTTCGGCATCGCTAAAACCATTTTCGTCGTATAAAGCACGGATACGCTCGACATCTTCCTGAAGATCTTCTTCTTTCAAAAACCCGGAACGAAACCAGCCCCACCATGCGTATTTTTTCGTTTTCATGACTTTGGTGATCTGGCCCGCTTTCAAAGATTGGTTGCCTTCCACTTTAATATCCTTGATACGGATTTTTTCGCCTTCATCCACCATGACGCGTAAGGTAGCTTGATTGGTATCCGGATTCACATCCAAAGCACTATCTACCTTGGCGTCTGAAAAACCTTTTTTCTCATAAAGTTTACGCACCGCGTCAATGTCGTCTCGGACCCGTTTTTGATCCACGAAATCGCCTATCACGGACTGCATTTCTTTTTTAATCGCGTCACTTTTAATTTTGCTGTTGCCCTGGATTTCGATTTGGGAAAGAATCGGCTTTTCCGTGACTACGAAAACAATGTTCACACCGTCTGTTACTTCTTCCTGTTCAATACGAACATCCGTGAAGTAACCAAGACCGTAAAGCCGCTTCAAATCTTCGTTTAAGGTGACATTGGAAAGGGGTTCCCCGGGCTGGGTTTTGATCTTGGCGATGATGGTTAACGTGGAGACAGTGCGGTTGCCTTTAACGTCAACGGATTTGACGGGTTTTCCGTTATCTTCAGCGTAAGAAAAAGACGTCAAAGCCCCGAAAAAAAGGCCTGCAATAAAGGTAATCGATAAAAGACGTTTCAAATTCATAATAGTGAATTACTCTAGCACAGGATGCCCGTGAATTCTAGTTTTATCCGGACTTATCCGGTCATTTCCTCACGCCGCATCAGCTCTGCATTTTCAAAGCGTGTGTACTCCCGAATAAAGGTCAAAAACACGGATCCGACAGGGCCATTTCTCTGCTTGGCAATGATAACTTCAGCTTTGCCGCGATTCTCCTCGGTGGGATTATAGTACTCTTCCCTCAAAAGGAGCACGACTACGTCGGCGTCCTGTTCGATGGCACCGGATTCGCGTAAATCCGAAAGCTGGGGACGGTGATCGACCCGGCTTTCCACCGCACGAGAAAGCTGACTGACCGCAATCACCGGCACCCCGATTTCACGCGCCAAACCTTTAAGAGACCTGGAAATCTCGGAGATTTCCTGCTGTCTGCTTTCTATATTCGCGCCACCCTGCATCAGCTGCAAATAGTCGACCATGATAATTTTAATGCCAAACTGTGCCTTCAAACGCCGCGCCTTGGCCTTGAGTTCCAAAACCGTCAAACCCGGAGTGTCATCGATGTAAATCGGCGATTCGGAAAGCTTAGCCGCCGACTTCGTTAAATTTTTCCAATCCGATTGCGCCAGAAAACCGGTGCGGACTTTATGCGCATCCACGCGGGCTTGCGAACAAAGCATGCGCTGAATCAACTGCTCCTTGGACATTTCAAGACTGAAAATAGCCACCGGCTGCTTCAAAATAATTCCGGCGTGTTCCGCGATCCCGGTCACAAGCGCGCTTTTTCCCATGGAAGGCCGCGCAGCGACGACAATCAAATCCGATGGCTGCAGTCCGGCGGTTTGAGAATCAAACGAATGAAAACCCGTGGAAATCCCGGTGACACTTTCTTTGCGTTGATAAAGCCGGTCAATCACTTCCATTTGATGCCGCACAATATCTTTCAAAAGCACGACGCCGCCCGAATATTTCTTGCTCGCGATATCGAACACGGCTTTTTCCGCGCGATCGAGCAAGCCTTCCACGTCTTCAGTGGAATCATAGCAATCCGTGACGATTTGCGTGGCGCTGGTGATGAGATGCCGCAAAATATATTTTTCTTTCACGATGCGGGCGTAATAATTCAAATTCGCGGCGGTCGGAACGGCGGTCGTCAGGTATGCCAGATAAGACGGCCCTCCCGCATCATCCAAGAGGCCTTCCTGACTCATCGCATCCGTAAGCGTCACAAGGTCAATGGCGCGATTCTCGTTGAACAAAAAAATCATGACCTTGAAAATTTTCTTGTGCGCGTCTTTGTAAAAATGATCCGCCGTCAAAATTTCAACGGCCTGAGCGATCGCTTCTTCTTCGATTAAAACCGAACCCAGGATAGCGACTTCCGCTTCCAGGTTTTGGGGCGGCACTTTTTCGCGGATCGTTTCAAGTTCCTGAGTTTTCATGATTTTTTGGCTACCTCAAGCGCGAGCTTGACGTGAATTTCGGGATGGAGTTTAATTTCCACCTGATAATGACCCAATCTTTTAATCGGTTCTTCCAAATGCAGTTTTTTACGGTCGCAGGCGATACCCTGTTTTGCCAGAGCGTCCACGATATCCTGCGTCGTCACAGCTCCAAACAGCTTATCCCCGCCGCCGGAAGAGACTTCCAGTTTAATAGGCGTGTTTTTAATTTTTTCCGCTGAAGCTTTGGCTTCGGCAAGTTTTTGTGCCTCTTCTTTGGAATGCTTTTCTTTTTCAATCTCAAATTCTTTTAAATTGGAAGAAGTGGCTAACTTAGCTTTATTGTGAGGAAACAGAAAATTTTGGGCATAGCCCTGCGAAACTTTAATGACTTGGCCGCGTTTGCCAAGCTTGGGATCATTTCCGGTGAGAATGACTTGGATATCCATGCAACCTCAAAAAAATAATATAAAAAATAATGTTACGAAGGACGATGGACGAAAAACGAAGGACGATCGTCCCTCGTCCCTCGTCTTTCGTGAAGGTGTCTTTATTACTCCGCGACGTACGGCAATAATGCGATATGTCTTGCGCGTTTGATTTGGCGCACGATATAGCGCTGGGACTTGGCGTCCGTTCCCGAAATACGGCTGGGAATAATTTTCCCGCGCTCGGTCAGGAAATGGCGCAAACGGTTTACGTCTTTGTAATCAATGGTTTGAATTTCTTCGGGCTTGAATTTGCAAACCTTTTTGCGCAAAATCTTTTTTTTGGCGCCCGCTTTGCCTTTTAATTTTTTCTTAAAAATTCTACCTTCTGCCATTATCCTCTCCTATGTTAAAAGAGGTGAGGATGTGTTGTGTGTTGGGGGTGGATAAAAATAATCTTTTTCCTCATTCTCACCCCCGCCTCACTACCCACGACTCATCCCCATTCCCTCTCCTTTTACGAGGGCGCGATAAATCACGCCCCTACATTTAAAATGGAACTTCTTCTTCGGCGCCGCTGCGGCCAGCCGCTTCTTCTAATTGGATATCCGGAATATCTTCCTTATCCGCCGAAACTGCCACATCCGCAGTATCTCTCTCACGGCCCGCGCCCGTCGCGCCGCCCTGCTTTAAAAACTGCACGTTCGTCGCGATCACTTCAAGCGTGTTTTTTTTCTGACCATCCGGTCCGTCCCAACTGCGGCTTTGAAGGCGGCCTTCCACAAAAACCGGATTACCTTTTTTGAGGTACTCGTTACAAACTTCAGCCATGCGCCCCCAAACGACTATACGGACAAAACTTACCTCTTCTTTTTTTTCTCCGGTTTGAAGCTTAAACACCCGGTTCATGGCAATGGTAAAACTGGTTACCGCGGACCCGCTGGGAATATAGCGAAGTTCAGGATCACGCGTCAGATTTCCTATGAGAAGAGCCTTATTTAGACTGGCCATAACTACCTCCTAAAAACAGCGTAAAACGAAAAGTTAAAAACGAAGAGCTGATGAGTCGCTAACGCAACACTATAAACCGCGAAGCGGTTCCACAGCTTTTCGCTTTTCGCTATTCGCTATTCGTTTAAAGTGCATCCTTATTCACCAACAAATATCTCAACAATTGATCGTTCAAACGCAGAGACTGTTCGAATTTCTTGGCGTTTTTTGAATCCATCTGAAAATTAAAAAGCACGTAATTTCCATCTTGCTTCTTGTTAATTTTATAAGCAAGCCGTTTTTTACCCCAATCCTGCAAACCGTCCACACGACCGCCGTTTTTGGAGACCGTCTCCTGAACCTGGCTGATCACGCCCTTAGTGGATTCCGGCGAAAGATCCGAACTGATAATCACCACTGCTTCATAATTTCTCATTTAAACTCCTATTTAAAATCAACTCAGATTGCACAAATGTCATCCCCGAATGCTTTTAATCGGGGATCAACCCGTTAGCAACATATCTGAATCTATGTTTATTGTATTGATTGTAACCGGCTCAATTTATTCTGAGCGGCCTCGAAACCTTCTTTCAACCAACTTTCGCAAATAGAGACGGCTTTTTCCAGAATTTCTTTAAGCTTCTCTTTTTCTTCTGGAGAAAATTTCTCCAGCACAAACCCTGTCAAATCTTTTGGCATTTTTTCAGTACGAATTCCTAACCGCAAACGCGGAAAATCTTGGCTGTCAAAATGCCCAATAATATCTTCAAGTCCGTGATGCCCGCCAGCGCTACCCGAACTCCGCAGCCGCAACTTCCCAAACATCAAATTAACGTCATCGCACAGAAAAAGAAAATCCTGGGACGACGCTTTGTATTCCCGGAGGATCGCGGAAGCGGATTCTCCCGTGAGATTCACGAAAGTTTCCGGCTTAATCAAAAGAGCTTTAGGCGTTTCAAAAATTTCGGCTTGGAACTTTTTGCGCTTGGGAAGCTTTTTTTTAATTTCAGCTTCAAAACCGCCAATCAAACCATCCAGAACCCGGAACCCGACATTGTGCCTTGTGTTCTCGTATTTCTTCCCGGGATTTCCGATGCCAACAATGAATTTCAAAACCCGCTCCGTACGGACGCGATTATTGAGTCTCGTAAAAGCAATAGGAAGGGGTGGCGCATGAAATCTATCTTTATTTATCCAAAAAGGACAGCACATCGCAACCCGAAGTCTTTTCTGAGGTCCTGATAGCGTTTTTGGATAAATAAAATAGGTTTCATGTGACAGGACCCGTTCCTATTGCTTTTACGAGACTCAATAATCGCGCCCCTACAATCATTTCTTTTCAGATTTGGGCGCTTCTTTAGCCTTAGACTCTTCTTTCTTCTCGCCAGCCTTTGACTCGTCTTCCTTCTTCTCGCGGATCACTTCCACTTCCTGGGTTTCGCCCGTCGCTTCTTCAGGCTTCTCTTCCACAGGCAGTTTCACCTGGAACAACAAAGCTTCCAAATCCGTTAAAATTTTGATCTTGTCCGAAACCACCAGGTCACGCACATGAATCGAGCCGTTCAGCTTCAAGCCCGAAATATCCACGTCGATATGCTTCGGAATGTCCATCGGCAAGCATTGGATCTTGACTTCACGAAGCGGGTGATCCAAAACACCGCCTTCTTGCTTGACGCCGGCAGGTTCACCCAGCCCCACAACCTCGACATCCACCGTAATTTTTTCAGTGAGCGAAATCTCGTTGAAATCCACATGAAGAATGCTGCGTTTCACTGGATGATGCTGAATTTCCTTGATAATGACGGCTCTATTCTTTTTGGCGCCTTCAATCTGCAGGTTAATCAGGACGTTTTCACCCTCGGCTGATTTCAGAATCTTGTTCAGTTCTTTTTCTGATAATTGAACCGGGACGGATTTTTCTCCGCGATGATACACAACGCCGGGCACGGTGCCGGTTCGACGGAGCTTTTGCGATTTTTCTTTGCCTTTGCCTTCCCGAAGGCTGACTTTCAATGCGATCTGTTCCATTTCACTTTCCTTTATTTTAGTTGAATAAACTGCTTACCGATTCCTCGTTATGAATGCGCTTAATCGCTTCACCTAAAATCGAGGAAACGGTTAAAACCTTCAAAATCGGATCTTTTTTATCGCCCAGCGGTATCGTGTCCGAAACGATGAATTCTTCAAACGGCGATTTTTTGATACGCTCAACCGCGGATCCCGTCAGCACGGGATGCGTAATCGCCGCATAAATTTTTAGCGCGCCTTTCTTTTTCAAGGCAACGGCCGCTTCGCAAATAGAACTGGCTGTGGCCGACAAATCATCAACAATCACGATATTTTTGCCTTTGACTTCGCCCAAAATATTCATGGTTTCCGTATGACGGTCGTCGATGCGGCGTTTGTCCACGATAGCCAGCGCGGCGTTCAAACGTTTCGCGTAGGCGCGCGCCATTTTGATGCCGCCTACGTCCGGAGACGCGACAACCAAATCTTTAATTTTTTTCTTCGCGAAATAATCCACGACGGTATTCACCGCGAAAAGATGGTCCAGGGGAATGTCAAAAAAGCCCTGGATTTGTCCCGCATGGAGATCCATGGTTAAAATACGGTTGGCCCCCGCTGTTTCCAAAAGATTAGCGACGAGTTTAGCCGTGATCGGAACGCGAGGCTGGTCTTTCCTGTCCTGACGCGCGTATCCGAAATAAGGCATCACCGCCGTGATACGGCGCGCGGAGGCGCGTTTGATCGCGTCAATCATGATCAAAAGTTCCATAAGATTATTATTTGTTGGGGGGCATGTGGGCTGAATGATAAATACGTCGCGGCCGCGCACGTCTTCATTGATCTTCACGCGGATTTCGCCTTCGCTGAACGTGGTTACCAGCGCGTCCCCTAAGGGCACTTTTAAAAAATTGGAGATTTTTTTTGCGAGCTCAAAATTGGCGTTTCCGGAAAATAATTTCAGCTGACCGTTCACTTTTTCTTTGTCCTTGGTTTATTGTTTTTTATATCTTGATCCAAACTTTTAGCCGGCACTCCGACATAAATACCACCGTCAGGAATCTTGGTGCCTTTTGTGACCACGGCGCCCGCGCCCGTTTTCGCGCCCTGGCCCACCGTGACCGGCGCTACAAATATCGTGCCCGAACCGATTTGCGCTTTATTTCCGATGACGGTTTTATGCTTATCCTTCCCGTCAAAATTTGCCGTAATAGTGCCCGCGCCGATATTCACGTTTTCACCGATTTCGGCGTCACCGATATAACTTAAATGCTTGATCTGGGTTTGGCGACCCACATGGGAACGTACGATTTCCACAAAATTGCCAATCACGGCTTTATCTTCAATCCGGGATGCCCCGCGAATCCTGGCAAAGGGCCCGATCACGCACCGCTCGCCTATTACCGAACCTTCCTCAATCACGGTATGGGGCAATATCACGGTATCTTGCCCTAACTGGACATTAGAGTCAATAAACGTGGTTTTGGGGTCCCGGATACCCACTCCGGACTCCATCCAGCCCTCCAAAACACGATTTCTCAAAACTTCTTCGGCTTTCGCGAGCTCAATCCGGTTATTAACCCCCTGAACTTCCTGAGGGTCCATCGCCTGCACGGCAGTTACCGAACCTTCTTGGGCTAAAATTTCAATCGCATCCGTTAAATAATATTCTTTTTTCTTCGGGTTTCGCTTCACGCGCTTGAGCGAGTCAAAAAGTTTCTTTTTGTGGAATACATAGCAGCCCACATTGATAAGCGAAATCTTTTTTTCAGCGTCGGTGGCGTCATTTTCTTCGACAATTTTTTCGACAAATGAACCCCGTTTAAAAACCACGCGGCCATAACCAAAAGGATTTGTAAATTCAGCCGAAAGAAGCGTGGCGTCGGTTTGTCCGGATTGATGATCTTGAATCAGCTCTTTGAGCGTGCTTGTTTTAAGAAGCGGCGTGTCGCAATACAAAACCAAAAGGGATCCACTAAAAGACGAAAGCGCTTTTTCCGCGACACTCACCGCATGTCCGCTGCCTAATTGCTCGGTTTGGTGCACAAGTGTCACGTCTTTTGGAAGCGCGTTTTTAACTTCTTCAAAACCGTGGCCAGCCACGACAAAAATTTTGGAACAGCCCGCTTCGCGCGCGCGGCTAATCAAACTTTCAACCATGGGACGGCCGCCTAAAGGCTGGAGCGCTTTTGGAAGACGGGAGCGCATGCGAGTTCCTTTTCCCGCTGCGAGGATCAAAGCGCCAATGTTAGGCAATTTTTTTCATCCTTCTTGAGGAAATCAATTCCGGACTCTGGCGTCTCAACACCGTATCGCGGCTGACCACGCAAACTTCCGTGTCTTCCAAATCCGGAAGATCGTACATGGTGTCCATCATAATCTCTTCCAAAATCGCCCTCAATACGCGGGCGCCCGTTCCCTTACGAATCGCTTCACGCACGATTTCCTGCAAAGCTTCTTCCATGAACCGGAGCTCAACGCCTTCCATTTCAAAAAATTTCTGATACTGTTTCGCAACCGCGTTTTTAGGGCGGGTCAAAACATCCAGCATGTCTTTCTCGGTCAATGCGCTTAATGTGCAAACAATGGGAAAACGGCCGATAAACTCGGGAATCAAACCAAACTTCACGAGATCTTCTGTTTCCACTTTGGAAACAACGTGGGTTTTTTCTAAATGTTTTGTTTTGGCTTCATGAAAACCGATATCCCGCTTGCCAAGTCTTCTTTCGATAATGTTCGAGAGATGGCTGAACGTTCCGCCACAAATAAAAAGAATATTTTTGGTGTCCACTTGAATGGATTCGGCTTGCGGATGCTTGCGGCCGCCCTGAGGAGCCACGTTCGCTTTCGTTCCTTCAAGAATTTTTAAAAGCGCCTGCTGCACGCCTTCGCCGGAGACGTCGCGCGTGATGGAAACATTTTCAGAAGTTTTTCCGATTTTATCTATTTCGTCGATATACACAATGCCGACTTCGGCTTTCGCGACATTGTACTGAGCGTCCTGCAAAAGACGTTGAATCACATTTTCCACATCCTCGCCCACATAACCCGCCTGGGTCAGCGTGGTTGCGTCGCAAATAGCAAAAGGAACTTTTAAAATTCTGGCAAGCGTTCTGGCAAGCAGTGTTTTTCCGGAGCCTGTAGGCCCGATAAGCAGCACGTTGGATTTCTCAAGCTCAACATCACCTGCTTCAAGTTTCGCAAATACCCGCTTGTAATGATTGTAAACGCTGACCGATAATTGCTTCTTGGCGCGCTCTTGGCCGATAACGTATTCGTCCAACGTTTTTTTAATTTCGGCGGGTTTTGGCAAAGGCCCGGTAAAAATGGGCTCGGCTTTTGATTCTTTGGTAATCTGAGCCATGTTTTCATGGCAAAAACGGACGCACTCCTCACAAATCATCGCCTCGGCTCCCGCAAAGAGCCGTTCCGAAGGCTTCACGTCTTTCTGACAAAACGAACATTTTTGTAAAGGTGTTTTCATCATAAAATTTTAAACCGCCCCTGACGCGCCGACATAACGGCGCTTTTCCTTCGGCGGGGCGCTCCCTTCGAATCCTGTTGCATAAACTGCCCCGCTTGGATTCGAACCAAGACAAACGCCTCCAAAGGGCGGTGTGCTACCATTACACAACAGGGCAAATATTTTAAGTTTTAGTTTACACCTTCCAACCTGGGTGTGCGCAGGCCCGATCTTCAAGATCGGGCCGGAGTGCCGCATGCAGAGGCATGCGGCCTACCATTACACAACAGGGCAAATATTTTAAGTCTTAGTTTACACCTTCCAACCTAGGTGTGCGCAGGTCCGATCTTCAAGATCGGGCCGGAGTGCGCGTATGTCGAAGCTACAAAAATCTGCCAGCGCTTATTTTTTTTTCTCATTCGACTGGCCGCCTGAAGCGCTTGCTTCTCGGAACGAAAAAGACCAAAAACCGCGGAGCCGCTTCCTGACATCAAAGAAGCGAAAGCGCCTTCCGAGACCAGTCTTTTTTTGATGTTTAAAATTGTCTTAAGTCTTTTATTTAGAACTAATTCCAAACTATTAACCAAGAGGCCTGAAAAAGAATCAAAATCACCCTTTTGGAGAAAGTGGATGAGCATCTTAACATTCACTTTTTGAGGTGTCAAGAAACCGGGTTTAAGCCCCTGATAAGCCTCTTTTGTGGAAATTCCAAAATGCGGCTTAACGAGGCAATGCCATAGGTTTAAAGACCGAATTCCTCGCGCTGGCTTTAAAATTTCCCCTCGCCCCGTGGCAAACGCGTAAGGCTCTTCTAAAATAAAAAACGGCACATCGCTCCCCAGCCTTGAGGCTAACTTCAATAGCTTTTTTTTGGAAAGCCGCAAACTCCAAAGAACGTTGAGCCCAAGCAAAACCGTGGCCGCGTTACTCGAGCCGCCGCCCAAACCCGCAGCCACCGGAATTCTCTTTTTAAGATAAATCGCCACACCCTGCTTCACATCACACTCTTCACGAAGAAGAAGCGCAGCTTTTACGGCTAAATTCTGAGAATTCTTCGGAATATCCGGATCGTTTGTATAAAAAGAAATTTCGGAATCTGTTTTCTTTAAAACAATTTCATCCGCCAGGCTAATCCGCTCAAAGAGCGAATCCAGCTCGTGAAAACCATCCGTTCTCCTGGAGAGAACCTTCAGATAAAGATTTATTTTTGCGGGAGAAAGAAGTTTTAGAGTACGGCTCTGTCGCAATCGAATTTCTGAAGCCCTTAAGGCGTTGCCGCGCCGATGGCCGGAGCCGCTTCGGCCGCGTCGGGCGCATCGCCGAGATTAAAGCCGAATAATTTGAAAGCTTCCTGCATGGTTTGGGATTCGGTGAGATACTTGTCCAGAATTTCCTGCTCGGTAATTTTTTTATTTTGATAATCCAGGAAAACCTGCTTTGAGATTTCCAATTTTTGACGGTTCAAATAATCCAAAACCTCAATCGAATCAAAATCATAAAATTGATACCCACCCAAAACATCTTTAATTGTTTTCAGGATGTTCAAAACGGGTTCATGAGCTTCTTCGGTTTTTAAAGACAAAATTGAAAAACGGAACTTTCTTTCGGTTCCCGTTTGATTGAATACGCCATCCACGAGGGTTAAAGATTGTTGGGGAGCCGCTTCTTCGGCGGTGTCTTTGGAATCTTTGGCAATTCCGAAGCGGACGCGCTGCGCGATTTGCTCAGCCAAAAAATATTCCTGTTTCACTTCTTTCATGACAAAGTTTTTTTCGCCGTCGGAAGGCAGCTGGTATTTTCCCTGGCCGAATAAAGTACGGTTAATGGATTCCTCCACTCCGATCGCGTCCGAATTTGCGCGTTTGGTATCATCCAATGAGCGCGTGATGGTTAATTCATTCAAATGCGCCCTGTCACGGATAACAACCACGCAATAATCCACCGGCAAATCCGTAGATAAACTCACGCGCGTTACGGCTTGCATGATTTGCCCCATCTTCTCGTGAATTTCTTTTGGAATTTGGCCTTTATCATCCAAAATATCATCCACGTAATAAAGAGCCCCGGCGGTTTTTCCTTCTACGCGGCCAATGACTTCAAGCTTGTACTCATCATGACAGATTTGTTGAATAGATGCGGGAACTGCGTCTGCCAAGTAGGTGTACTTGGGTCCGCAACCAGGAAGAGCGCTTATTAGAAAAAAGAAAAGAATTGCGTTACGAAAGACGAAAGACGAGGGACGAGGGACGAGGGACGAAAAATGAGGGACGCAGCCAAAAAAGGTTTTTTTGTTTCGCGCGTCCTTCGTCTTTCGTCCTTCGTCTTTCGTTTCAAACACCAGGGGTGTACTTTGAGGATACACGCGGGTTTGATTTTCCGTATTCTTTGAATATGGCTTCGATTTCGTCAAAATCCAGTTCATTCCGCTCCAGCAATTCCTTTGCGAAACGTTCAAAAATGGTAATTTCTTTTTTCAAGAAATCTTCCGTTTCTTTCAGGCAGCTTTGCATGATTTCATGCGTTTCAAGATTTAACTTTTCTTTCATGCTCTCGGAAAGCTGTTCGGCGGGAATATGAGAAAAATCACCAACCCACGCATTTTTTCCCATGCCCCATTCCCACACCATCTTATGAGCCCAATGCATGGCATTGGTAAAATCACTGCAAACACCGGTAGCCGTGACGCCAAACTTCACCTTTTCCGCCACGTAACCCGCAAGCGCCACTTTAATATTGGCGAGAACACGGTCTCGGTTATGGTGTGAAGTTTCTTCGGAAGGCAAATGATAAACCACGCCGCCCGCGGCGCCCCGGGGAATAATAGACGCTTTAAATACGTCATCGGTGGGGTGAAGCAAATAAAGAATGATCAAATGCCCGGCTTCATGATAAGCCGTAACCAAGCGGTCTTTTTCACTCACCTTGGTCGTGCGTTTTAATCCCAAATCCACGCGCTCAAAAGCTTCGGACATATGCTGGTAATTCACTTTGTCCTGCTTGTTACGAGTGGCGATGAGCGCGGCTTCTTTAACAAGATTGGAAATATCCGCAGGGCTCTTGGTTACCGCTTTTCTGGCCAAACGCGCCACATCCAAATTAGAATCCGCGCTGACTTTGGAAAGATAATAATGGAACAATTCTTCACGCTCGGCAAGATCCGGTTTTTCCACAAAAATTTTCCGGTCAAAACGGCCCGGACGCAAAAGTGCTTCGTCCAAGGTTTGATCCGCGGCGTTTGTGGCGCCGATCACGATCACGTTTTCTTCGCGTTCTCCCAAGCCGTCCATTTCCGCCAAAAGCTGGTTCTGGGTGGAATTGGTTTCTTCGGTTCCGCCAAAAGCGGAGAAGACACGCTTGCGGCCGACAGCGTCAACTTCATCAATGAAAATAATGCAGCCGCCGTGAGCGTAAGCTAAACGTCTGGCACGTTGAAACAGCTGTCTCACACGCGACGCGCCGACACCCACGAACACTTCCACAAATTCAGCGCCCGACATGGAAATAAAAGGAATGCCCGCTTCCGTGGCAATGGCCTTCGCAAGGTAAGTTTTTCCGCATCCGGGAGGTCCCATCATGAGCATGCCGCGAATCACACTTCCGCCGATTTTCTTCACGCGCGCGCGGTCTTTAATTAAACTGACCAATTCTTTGGCTTCAATTTTCGCGCCTTCCATGCCGATAACGTCTTTCCATTTGATATTGACGCCATCGCTCTTCACTTGTTTTTTCTTCAGTTTTTGCAAACCGCCCTGTAAAACCCAGGAGTAAAGCACGACAAAAATAACGGCGCTGATCGTGGCCTGTAAACCCATGGTGGAAAGCCAGGCCACCATATAAGACCGTTGATAAGAATCGATGGAGCCTAAAGCGGCGACGGGTATCCAGAAAATAAAAATAGTCCAGGCAACGACGACTATTTTGACCCAGTGATTCCACCAAAATAATTTTAATTTTTTCCAGAGTGACACGGGAGTAGTCCTTTCTTACTAGCTAACGAAATTTTTAGGGGCTTGCCTTATGCCCGCCCCGATAAACCATGCGCGGGCGCCCCAAAAAGGGCGCCCTTACATTTTATTTATTTCTTATGTCTATCGCGACGACGTCTTTTTTTTCTTTTGTGAACCGCCATTTTATGGCGTTTTCTCTTTTTGCCGCAAGGCATATAAGCCCTCCTTAATAGATAACTTTATTCAACGGGTATTCGATAATCCCTTCGGCACCCGCAGCTTTGAGTTTTGGAACCAGGTCACGAACCGTTTTCTCATCGATAATCGTGTCCACATCATACCAATCGCTTTTCTCGCCCGCTGAATCGCGATAAAGATTAGAGACTGTGGGATTTTTAAGCGCCGGTAAAAGAGAAATCACGCGCTTCAAATTTTGCTCCTGAACATTCATCTTAAGACCCACTTTGGCTTCAGCGTGAATGGCTCCTAAAAGAAGCATGGAAATATTTTCCATTTTTTGTTTCTTGTCTTTGTCCTGCCAGGATTTTTTATTCGCGATAAATTGAGTGGTGGAATTGCAAAGTGTTTCGACAATCCTCAGGTTGTTCGCCTTTAATGAAGAGCCGGTTTCGGTTAATTCCACAATGGCATCCACAAGCCCTGATGCTACCTTCGCTTCCGTTGCACCCCAACTGAATTCCACATCCGCTTTCACTCCCTGGCCTTTTAAATATTTTTCTGTAAAACCTTTGAGCTCGGTCGCGACACGCTTTCCTTGCAAGTCTTTAGCTGATTTAATGTTAGAATCGTTTGGTACCGCTAAAACCCATCGCACCACATTCATTCCTGTTTTGGCATAAACCAGCTCTTGAACACGAACCACATCGGAATCATTCTCTAAAATCCAATCTTCTCCGGTAATCCCGCAATCCAAAACGCCTTGTTCTACATAGCGGGACATCTCTTGCGCGCGAATAAGTATCGGCTCAATTTCCGGGTCATCGATATAAGGGAAATAAGACCGGCTTCCCACCGTAATCTTAAAACCCGCCTTCTGGAATATTTTGAAAGTAGATTCCTGAAGACTTCCTTTCGGAAGGCCTAACCTAAGTTTGAATTGTTTTTCAGACACCGTTCTTTTTCAGAACCTTTTTAATCGTATCTTGTATGTTGAAATGAGATTAGAAAAAAATCCCGGATTGCTAATAAATAATTAAAAAAGTGTAACACGGTTAAAAATTCCCGTCAAGCCGCCTCTCCAATTGCCTGAAGCGCAAGCTCGGCGTAATGCATGAATTCGCGGATATCCAACCGTTCGAGAGCCTGGATGGCAAGCCTGAGATAATCGTAGCCTTCCTGGAAGCGTTGCAGATGTTCGAGATCCTGGAGTTCAAGATTATCAGAGCCGTGGAGCTTATCCACCAAAAGCTGCATCAGTCTGTGGAGGCTGGCTTTGATGGTTTGGAAGTCGAGATTGTCGAGCTTGAGTCTTTGTTCAACCGTGGCCAGGATCATTTCTCCTTGAGTCGGCAGGACTGAGACGCTTTGGGAGTTGTCAGAGTCTTGATGGAAAGGTCTGTAACCCACTTCCCCGTTTTCCAACCCCAGAGATGAAAGGCTTTCGTTGATCCTGGCTTGAGTGGTGTTTTGGACATCGCCATGATAGGCAATTTTGAACTTTTGATCCCTGGCGGGAATGGGATCGGACGTAAACTCTTTGAGCAAGTTTTGGTCCTGACTTACAAATCCAAAAGATACCCCCGTCAGGATGTTTGCTTGAGGGCTCTTGCTTCTTTCGCGCATCTCATCGATTTGACTTTTCAATACGGCCAAATACCGGACTCTTTGTTCTCCTGGAATATTCCTAAGCCTGTCATCCAGGTTAATGACGTGATAAACAAAAATCGTCATGTCCAGAAATTCGGAGCCAATGGCCAGTTTATCCGCTTCTTTGTAAGCAAGGCTTGTGGTTTGTTGTTCTTCGAGGTGAACGCCCTCGGCCAGGCCTTTTGGAACAAGAGAAATCTTGGTTTCTGAAATATCAGGTCTTTGGG
>JAHFFM010000122.1:0-4697 GCA_023247935.1 Candidatus Omnitrophota bacterium
TGCGGTCAGATTTGAATGGTTTACTGCGCGATACTTTGTTTTACGAGATTATCAATGATGAGGATCGGGCACGTTCGGCCCAAAATTTGATCCCTTCACTGAAATTATTTCCTGTGGAAGCTTCTGTCCGTGAGGATCTCGTGACCGCGGGGCGGCACGCCGAAATCATTTTGAAAAATAAAAAAGAGGTGGACGGAATTCTATTAAAGTTAAACGAGATGAAATCTCTGCAGAAGGTGCAGCAGATCGAACAGGATCATCTTTTTTATTTTGAAAATAACATGCGCGAGAGCAATCTTTACCGCGTGGCGCTTTATTTGTTGTGTCTAGGCCTTTGCGGCTATGCGTTGTTTATTCTTTTGCGGCTTCAATGGATCGCGACTGAGTTGCGGCAGGCCAATGAAACTCTCGAAGAGCGGGTCAAACAGCGTACCGCCGAACTAGAGAGGTCTAACCAGGCCTTGCTTCAATCTGAAAAAATGTCCGCCGTAGGACAACTTGCGGCCGGTGTTGCCCATGAAATCAACAATCCTCTGGGAGTGATTTTAGGATTTGCGGAAGCAGTGACCAGAAGAGTCTCTCCAGGTGATGTTCTGGAGATGCCTTTAAAATCAATTCAACGCGAAGCGATTCGCTGCAAAAACTTAGTGCAGGACTTGCTCGCGTTCTCAAGAACGGGGAAGATGGAAACGGAAGAGATTGACCTGAACCAGACCATCGAAAACTCACTTTCTCTTATTTTAGCCCAATCCAAAATGAAGAACGTTGAGCTCGTTAAAGAACTAATGCCTGATCTGCCTAAGATTTATGCCAACAAAAACCAAATCCAACAAGTGCTCGTGAATCTCTCCAACAACGCCATGGATGCAATGCCTAACGGCGGCAAGCTCACGGTTCGTACCAAAAAAACACAATTAAATAATAAAGATACCATAGAAATACAGGTCGAAGACACAGGCCAGGGCATCCCCAAAGAAATCCAAGCCAAGATTTTCGAACCTTTCTTTACTACCAAAGAAGTTGGAAAAGGCACAGGTCTTGGGCTGTCGCTTGTCTATGAGATCATCCAAAAGCATGAGGGACAGATTAAAGTAGAAAGTGAAGTGGGCAAAGGAACGGAGTTTAGCATCTTGTTGCCAATAAACCTTATGTCTAAATCGCAGATGGAGAAAGCTGGACCGAATTGAATGCGGATCAGACCATTGCCGGTGATTTTCGGTATTCTGTGGCTTGTCATAGGTTCCGCAGGATTATGGATTATTTTTGAATATGAAAATACTCCGAGCGATATGGAATCTGCTCCGCTTCATTGGCCTGTCTCGAGCCAGATTGTTGTTCCGAGTGGCAGGCCGGTTTTCCTGATGTTTGTCCATCCTCAATGTCCGTGTACCCGGGCGAGTATTGAAGAACTGGATACGCTCATGGCTTCGTGCCAAAATCGTCTCGAGACCTATCTTTTATTTGTACGACCTAAAGCATTCGATGTTGAATGGGTGAGATCAAACCTTTGGAAACAAGCTTCCGGTATTCCAGGAGTGCACCTTTACCGGGACGATGAGGGTAAAGAAGCTAAAAAATTTCATGCAACTGTATCAGGACAAACCCTTTTGTACAATGAAAAAGGGCGGTTACTTTTTAATGGAGGAATCACTGGTTCACGCGGCCATTCCGGTGACAACAAGGGGCGAGATTCCGTGATTTCATTTGTGCTTAAGGGGAATACGAAAACCAATAGGGCTTTCGTTTTCGGATGTTCGTTGTTTGATCCTAAAAAGGGAACGATACTTAAAACGCTCCCGGCAATCGCCAACGATCTGAAAGGATAAATAGAATGTCGGCTGAATTATCTGTCATTGAAGAATCGATCGAACGCCGCAGTGCAGCTCTTTTCCGCGAACATCAAATAGAAGATTACAAATTTACGGACCATTTATTTGTGGGTTTGATGATCTTTCAATGGATCGCCGGAATTGTGGTGGCGGAGTGGGTCTCTCCGAAAGTTTGGTATGGGCAGTTTAGTAAGGTTCACCTTCATGTGTGGGCAGCTTTGATTTTGGGAGGGTTGATCACGTTTTATCCGGTGTTGCTGGCATTAACTCAATCCGGAAAGACCACCACGCGCTATGTGATAGCAATAGGCCAAATGCTGATGTCCGCCTTGTTGATCCATTTGACCGGAGGACGCATCGAAACTCACTTCCATGTTTTTGGTTCACTGGCCTTCCTTGCATTTTATAAAGATTGGCGTGTTCTTGTGCCGGCCACGGTGGTTGTCGCGTTGGATCATTGGCTACGAGGCGTGTATTGGCCTCAATCGGTTTATGGTGTTTTAAGCGTGAGCCCCTGGCGCTGGGTGGAGCATGCGGGCTGGGTTGTTTTTGAAGATATTATTTTGGTGATGTCGTGCTTGCAGAGCGTGAAACAGATGAAGAATGTGGCGTCCCAACGAGCCCGTCTTGAGGCAACTAATCAAATCGTTGAAAAAAAAATCACCGAACGCACATCCGAGCTTACAAAGTCTAATGAGCTATTAAAGAAAGAAATCGAAGACCGCAAACGCCTCGAAGGCGTTGTGCTCCAATCTGAGAAAATGGCCGCTGTCGGCCAACTTGCCGGAGGCGTGGCCCATGAAATTAACAATCCTCTGGGAGTGATATTAGGTTTTGCCCAGGGAGTTGCCAAACGTCTCCAGCCTGGAGATGCATTTGAATTACCTCTCAAATCCATCGAAAGAGAAGCGCTAAGATGTAAAGTGCTTGTCCAAGACCTTTTGACTTTCTCAAGAGTAGGCACGACTGAGAAAGAAGAAACGAATCTTAACGAAACTATTGAAAGTTCACTCTCTCTTATTTTGGCTCAGGCCAAAGTCAAAAATGTAGAACTCATCAAGGATTTAAGCTCTAATCTTTCCGTTATTCTCGCCAACAAAAACCAAATCCAACAAGTGCTCGTGAATCTCTCCAACAACGCCATGGATGCAATGCCTAACGGCGGCAAGCTCACGGTTCGTACCAAAAAAACACAATTAAATAATAAAGATACCATAGAAATACAGGTCGAAGACACAGGCCAGGGCATCCCCAAAGAAATCCAAGCCAAGATTTTCGAACCTTTCTTTACTACCAAAGAAGTTGGAAAAGGCACAGGTCTTGGGCTGTCGCTTGTCTATGAGATCATCCAAAAGCATGAGGGACAGATTAAAGTAGAAAGTGAAGTGGGCAAAGGGACAAAGTTTAGTTTTTTATTGCCTGTCGAAAGTCAATCGTAAAAGGAGGATTTCTATGATTCAACTTTCATCGTTGCCATCAATCTATTTGTCGCCGAAGGATGTCAAAGCAAAAGTCTTGATCGTCGATGACGAACCGGGCTGGCGAGATTTGTTGTCTTATGAGCTTTCTCCAAGAGAATTTGAGATTTCGATTGCTGGCAATCCATCTGAGGCATTATTTTTGCTGAATCAGAGGTCTTTCGATTTGATTATAACGGATGTCCGCATGCCGGGACCTATGGATGGGATTGATCTCGTCGAAACCTATCGCCTTCAAAATCCATTACAGAAGGTAATTTTTATCACCGGTTACGCCACGGATGAAAAATTGGCGGAAGCAACCCAGTCAAAACATAGCGCTTGCCTTAAAAAACCATTCAACATTGAGATGCTATTCGATGAAATTGAAAAATTGATTCAAAAATGAAATCTGATAAAAATCTATTGATTTGCGGTTGGGGAGAAAATAAAAATGAGTAAAAGCGTTTTAGTGGTTGATGATGAACAGGGGTATCGCGAAATGTATGTTTTTATTTTTCAATCTCAAGGAATCGAAACCACTTGTGTTACCAATGGCCAAGAGGCCGTTGAAAAGATTCGTGAGCGGGCCTATGACTTGGTGATCATGGATGTACATATGCCGATTTTGAGCGGTCCCGAAGCATTCAAAGAAATAAAGAAATTTAGACCTGATCAAAAAATTATTATTTGTTCAAGCAGTTCAGACCCCACTCACAGAGCTGAACGTGACGTTATTAATGCGGGCGCGTACGCTTGTCTTTATAAACCCGTCTCCTTAGATGAAATTGAGCATATCATTCAAGAGGCTTTATCTTACAAAAGCTTTTAAATCAATATTTTATCTATTAACAATTTTAAATTGATAATATTAATATTTTTATAAAATTTATAACCATTTTGTATTAAATAACTTATAAATATCTATAAAAACTAATAAATCATTAAATATTGTAAATTCTATTAAATAATGTATGCTTCTGAACAGGAGGCAAACATGAGTGACAAATACCTGAGCACGACCGAAGTTGCGAAAATATGTCAGGTGACGGCGGGTTCGGTGATTCGATGGATTAAGGAAGGCAAACTTGAAACCGCCTTAACGGCGGGGGGACACCGTCGAATCCCCGTAGCTAGTTTAATACAGCTTATGAGAAAACTAAATATGTCTGTTCCTTCTGAATTGTCCGTTCATTCGTTGATTTCTGAACCTTTAAAAATTTTAATTGTCGATGATGACGCCTCCATACGGCAAATGTTGAGCTGGTTTTTAAAACTGAATTATCCGAAAGCGAAGTTGGAAGAAGCCGAAGACGGATTTACGGCGGGGTGGAAAACCACCTCCTTTATTCCGCATTTGGTGATCGTGGACATCATGATGCCAGGCGTAGATGGTTTTCGTTTCTGCGAA
>JAHFFM010000122.1:4707-6020 GCA_023247935.1 Candidatus Omnitrophota bacterium
TGCGAATTGGTGCGTTTGAATCCAGAGTTAAAACACACGAAAATCATCGCGATGAGTGGCGCACAAGGTCTGGGTTTTGAAGAAAAAGTGAAAAAGTCAGGAGCAAATGATTTTATTGCAAAACCTTTTGATGTGGAAGTATTAAAACAAAAAATAAATGTGCAGTTTAAGGAAACCGTTTAAACGAGAGGTCCTCTATGTCACATAAAGATAACAAAGATATCAACATTCTGGTGGTAGATGATGAAGCCGGTTTGCGCGACCTTTTGTCTTATGAGTTGGGTCTTCAGGGTTTCAAGGTGATGACGGCGACCGACGGCGTCGATGCAATTAGTAAAATCAAGGGACAAAAATTTGACCTCGTGATCAGCGATATCAAAATGCCCAAGATGGATGGTCTTGCCGCCCTTGAAGAAATTAAAAAAATAAATCCCAATATTGAGGTAATCATGGCCACCGGTTTTGGTACCATCGAAACGGCGGTTACGGCGATGAAGAGAGGCGCCTATGATTTTATCCAGAAACCTTTCAATCTTGACGAGATTTATGCGTTGATCGATAAAGCGCTTGAGAAAAATGAGTTAAAAACTCTGATTGGTCTTTATGAATCAAGCAAAGCCATATTTTCCACGATGAAACTCGACGAATTGCTTCAGATCGTGATGGACCTGTTGCAGAAAGTGCTAAAGGCGGATGAAGGATCGCTGATGCTTTTGAGCAAAGAGAATAAATTGTGTGTCGTCGCGAGCCTAGGGCTAGGAAAAGATATCGCCGAACAAACGCATTTGATGATTGGGGAACGTATCGCCGGATGGGCCGCAGAAAAGAGAAAGGAACTTTTGTTGATCGATGGGTTGGCGTGTTATGCCGAATTCAGCGGCATCGAGCATAATCCCCGTCTAGGTTCTTCCATAGTGATACCGCTCATTCATCAGAACGAACTTTTGGGAGTTATGAATTTAAGCCGACTTGTGAACCATGATAATTTTACGACATTCGATCTTCACTCTGCTTCTATTTTTGCGTCCCAAGTGTCCCAAGCCGTACAGAATGCAAAGCTTTATCAGTCTTTAGAAATAAAAGTTGATGAATTGAAAGTAGCTTATGACATGCTGGATGACACCAAGAACAAACTAGTGGAATCGGAAAAATTGGCGTCGCTCGGCGAGCTGGTCGCCGGCGTGGCGCACGAAATCAACAATCCTTTGACATCAGTGTTGGGTTATTCGGATCTTCTGATCCAATCGGATATCAAGTCGGAAGCTAAAGAACAATTGGTCGTTGTTTACAACGAGGCGCAAAGATGCCGGAAG
>JAHFFM010000123.1 GCA_023247935.1 Candidatus Omnitrophota bacterium
AAATTAAAGAGAATATTTTGTGCCTTCCTTGTCCGTGATACGCCGAAACGCCTCGATAAGAGAAAATGTTTTCTTGCCGGGCTTTCCGTCTCCAATGGTCCTGTTGTCTATTTTCACCACCGGAACAATTTCGGCGGCCGTGCCGGTTAAAAAAACTTCTTCCGCTGTATAAAGATCATGACGCGTAAAAACTTCTTCTGCCACTTGCAGTCCGGCCTCCCGAGCAAGATGCATCACCGTTTCGCGCGTGATTCCTTTTAAAATCCCGACATAAGGCGGAGGCGTAACCAAGCGGCCGCCCTTTACGTAAAAAATATTTTCACCGGTGCATTCGGTGACATATCCTTGCGCGTTGAGCAAAAGCGCTTCATCCACTCCCGCGTTTGTGGCTTCAATTTTCGCCAGAATGTTATTCAGGTAGTTAAGCGTCTTCAGCTGTGGATTAAGCGCTTCCGGATGATTTCGAATAGTCGGAACCGTCGCGATCTTCAGGCCTTTTTCATAATAATCCTTGGGATAAAGCGCAATTTTATCCGCGATGATAAAAAGCGTAGCCTTTTTGCATTTTCTGGGATCCAAACCCAAGTCACCGGTGCCGCGCGTAACCACAAGACGGATATATGCGTCTTTCAATGCGTTTGCCTTCAATGTTTCAATCACCGCTTTTTCGAGCTCATCTTTTTTTAAGGGAATCTCGAGCATCAGCGTATAAGCGGACTCATACAAACGGTCCAAATGTTCGCTCAATTTAAAAACAACGCCGTTGTACGCGCGAATCCCTTCAAACACACCGTCGCCATACAAAAGACCATGGTCAAAAACGCTGACCGTCGCCTGTTCGCGATCCACCAGCTTGCCATCCAAATAAATTTTAAGACTCATGACAACTCCTATGTTAGAGGATGGGGGTGGGGAACTTGCTTTTAAAATCCCCATCCTCACCCCTCCTTAAGATTGCACCGGCATCCGCCACGTGCGCGTCGCCATTTTAGCGACGTCCGTATCATGCGTGACGATAATCACCGTTTTGTTTTCCTGAGCGGACAAATTTTTAATAAGCCCCGTCACTTCACTCGCCGTTTCCGGGTCCAAATTTCCCGTAGGCTCATCACAAAATAAAATTGACGGTTCGTTCATCAAAGCTCTGGCCAAAGCCACTCGCTGCTGCTCGCCACCCGACAATTCACCCGGATAATGCGTCAATCGGCCGGACATCCCAACGCGGTCCAGCAGAAATTTAGCCCGCTCTTCTTTCCCGGCTAAATCTTTTTTAGCCATTCTTGCCGGCAACATCACGTTTTCGAGCGCCGTAAATTCAGGCAGCAAGTGATAAAACTGAAAAACAAAGCCAATGCGTTCATTTCGGATCAATGCCTTTTCCTTTTCGGAAAGGCGACCCAATTCCCGGCCTTCTAAATGAACGCTGCCTTCACTGGCTTTGTCCAAACCGGACAAAATATTCAACAAAGTCGTCTTACCGCAGCCAGACGGTCCAACCACCGCAACCATTTCGCCCTTTTTTACCGTAAGCGATATGTTCTTCATCACTTGCAACATTCGGTCGCCATCCCAGTATACCTTGCCTAAGCCAGCCGCTTCAATAACAACTTGAGGGTTACTCATACCGCAGCGCCTTTACCGGGTCCAGCCTGCCTGCCATCCAGGCCGGATAAAGCGCGGACAAAAAACTCAAAAAAGTCGCCAAAGCCACTACGGAGAGAGAATCATAGAAATTCATCTGCACCGGCAAGCGGTCCACGTAATAAATCTCCTTGGGAAGCTCAAGCCATGAAAATTTTTCAAGGCCGTAGCAAATCGCACTTCCCACCACCAGCCCGGCCATCGCCCCTGTCAAACCCAGCACGAGTCCATCCAAAGCAAAAATTTTCATCAAGTCGGGCGCGGTAGCACCCAAAGCTTTCAACACCCCCATATCCTTTGTTTTGTCCATTACCAAAATGGTGAGACTGCCCGCGATATTCAAGCAAGCCACAAGAATGATTAAGGTTAAAATCAAAAACATCGCGAATTTTTCCAGCTTAAGCGCGGAAAAAAAAGTTTTATTCAAGTCCATCCAGCTTTGGACATAAAAAGGATATCCCAGCTCCCGCTGCAGTGTCACTTTGCCGCGGTTAGCATGATCCGCGCTTTCCCAGGCCACGGATAAACCGCTCACGGCATTTTGCATTTGAAAAAGATTTTGCGCGTTTTTTAAATTTAAAAAAACAATGTTCGCGTCAAATTCATACATCCCGGAAGAAAAAATTCCTTCCACAAAAAATGGCAGGGGTTTTTTGGTGTTTTGAGTGGCGAGTAAAATTTTAGAACCCACGGTGAGTCGCGCGCGCTTGGCAAGCTCGGAACCGATGACGATTCCATCTTCTTTTTCGGAAAGCGTTCCCTGGGTTAAATATTGAAAAAAGCGCGTGACAGATTTTTCAGAGCGCGTGTCCACGCCACGTACCAGCACGCCTGCCCCCCATTCGCCGCTTTGAAAAAGCGCTTGGCCTTCGATAAATGGAGAGATGCCTCGAACGCCAGGGATGCCGGAAAGTTTTTTGGCCGTATCTTCATATTCCAAAAATGGTTCTTCTTTTTCAACCACCAGATGCGCGCGCATGCCGATAATGCGCGAGCGCAAGTCCTGGTCAAACCCGTTCATCACCGCCAAAACCACGATAAGCGCAGCCACGCCCACCAAAATACCGAGCGCAGAAATCGTGCTGACCACGCCGACAAAAGGGTGTTTTCGTCTCGACCACAAATAACGGCGAGCGACGTACCAGGAAAAATTCATCTCATTTGAGGGAACAAAATCACTTCACGGATGGAAGGTTGATGGGTCAAAATCATCACAAGCCGGTCGATGCCTATACCAAGACCACCCGCCGGGGGCATGCCATGCTCAAGCGCATGAATATAATCTTCATCAAGAGATCCCTTTTCTCCGGTGCGGCCTTTTTCTTCCAATTCCTCCAAAAACCGCTGTTTCTGAATCAAAGGATCGTTCTGCTCGGAATAACCATTCGCCACTTCCATGCCGCCGATATAAAGTTCAAATCGGTCGCTGATTAAAGGGTTGGATTTGTTGTTTCGGGCAAGCGGTGATAATTCCGCGAAATAATCCGTCACGAAAACCGGACGGCCTGTTTTTCCGCCAGAGTCGGACCCGCCTTCGGCAGGGGACATCATTTTTGGATCTAAAAGTTCGCCCACAATATTGATCACTTGCGTGCGCGAAATATCCTTGCCGTCCTTGGACGCCACATCTACGCCCTTCTTTTTTAATTTTTGAATCCAAACAGAAGTTTCGTCTTCAGGACTGATATCAAAATTCTTTTTCATGATGTCCTTAAAAGAAACGCGTTCAAAACTTCTCAAATCCAAAACCGAATGCGCACCTTCCGGAGTTTCAAACTTAACCTCAAGCGTCCCATAAATAGAAAGTGCGGTTTTCTGAATCATTTTTTCGCAAAGATCCATGACATCATTGACGTCATGATAAGCCGTGTAAACTTCAATCATGGTGAATTCAGGATTATGTCTTGTGGAAATACCTTCGTTCCGGAAACTTTTGTTGATTTCATACACGCGGTCAAAACCACCCACCAAAAGCCGCTTCAAATACAACTCCGGCGCCACACGCAAAAAAAGATCCAGATCCAAAGCTTCATGATGCGTTTTAAAAGGCTTGCCTGCCGCGCCGCCCGGAATCGAATGCATCATCGGTGTTTCCACCTCAAGATAACCTTTATCGTCCAGGAAATGCCGGATCTCGCGGATCACAAGCGAGCGTGTTTTAAAAATTTGTTTGCTGGTGTCGTTGGCGATGAGGTCGAGATAGCGCTGCCGGTAGCGGATTTCCACGTCTTTCAAGCCATGCCATTTTTCCGGCATGGGACGAAGGCTTTTGGACAAAAGCTCGAATGACTCCACATGAATACTGATTTCACCGGTTTTGGTTTTAAACAACCATCCGTTCACCCCAACGATATCCCCGAGGTCCAGGCAATCAAAAAGTTTATTTTGATCCTCGGACATTTCATTGCGCTTGAAATAAACCTGAATGCGGCCGCTCTCGTCTTTCAAATCCCCAAAAACCGATTTACCCATAAAGCGCAGCGCCGTCAAACGGCCTGCGCTTTGAACTTTTCGTTTCTCTTCATAATGCTCATGAAAAGAAGCAATGAAATCGGTTTTTAGAAATCTCCCCCCAAAGGGGTCAATTCCCATCGCCTTCACGGCTTCGAGTTTTTTGTATCGTTCCTTGATCAAATCGCTCGTCTCTGGCATGTTTTTCCTTTGATAAAATTAAGAGGGATTATACCAGCCGCGGGATACCGGCCACAAGAACGTTAGCGCAGGGCTTCGCCTGGAGCGAACCCTTGCTTTATCCTTTATCGGCTTTTTATCAACGCTAGACAATGATGGATATTTGTTGAAAGAGCGTTCATGCCGGAAAAGGTTTTTTTGCTTTGGCTGACCAAAATACGCTTGTCCGCGCGAATCAAATCGGCCGCGACGGTAAGTTTCTGCATGTCCTGGGAAGCGGGAAAGCCTGTCAGTTTAATTTCAAAAGCCCAGCGCCCCTTTGAAAAATCAAGCACAAGATCAATCTCGTGTCCGTCGCTTGTTCTGAAAAAAAAGGCTTCAAACACTTCTCCTCGGGCGCGCAAAGTCGACAAAATTTGATTGATGACCCAGCCCTCCCAGCTGGCGCCCACCCACGGTTGATCCAAAAGATGCCTGAGAGACTGAATTCCCATCAAAGAATGCAAAAGTCCACTGTCTCTCCAGTAAACTTTTGGGCTTTTGACAAGACGTTTTTGAGTGTTGGCATGAAAGGGCTTAAGAATCAGAACAAGGTACGCGTTTTCAAGGTAATCCAAATAATGATTCACCGTGTGGTAGCTGATTCCAAGGCTGGCGGCAATGCCTGAAGCATTCCAAATCTGTCCGTGGGACGCGGCCAGCATTTTAAACAGCCGCAATGTCAATTGAGGCCTGGCTGACAAGCCCCATGACGGCAAATCGCGCTGAGCCAAAAGCGCCAGGTAATCGTTCTGCCAGCGCGGGTAATGATTTTTTCTTAATATTCCCCCATCCGGAAATCCGCCGCGGAGCCATGCTTCACGAAAACTGGCACCGTGTTTTAATTCAGTCAAAAGAATCGGGCTCAATTCGCAAATCGCCAGCCTCCCAGCCAAAGACTCCGAAACGTTTTTCATGAGCGCGGGAGAGACAGAGCCCAGAAGCAGAAAACGGCCCCGCCGCTTTCTCCTGGCATCAATGGCGCCACGGATACGGGGAAAAATGCTTGGCATCACCTGCGCCTCATCAAGAGCAATTAAGGTATCGGACTGGATAATCCGCTCCCAGTCCAAATCCAATCTTACTGAGGTTTCATTAATTAATGGGCACATTGGCTGAGCCGATTTTTGAGCGAGACAAGAAGCGAGTAGGAGGCATAGTTTTAACTATGCCGACGATCGAGCGACGGGGTCGCAGCCGAAAATCGGCCAGCCCCAAAGGGGAAGCCCGGATAGATGCCATCTGCGGCGTTGCTCCTCCTCGACGTAGTTACCACTACGCCTTCGTCGTCGCGCCTTGCATCTGGCATCTATCCGGGCTTCCAATGTGCCCATTAATTAATGAAACCTCAGTAGCTGCTCCCCGGACTACTCAAGGTCGTAATACACAGGGGTTATTTTTTTGGCAAGAGTGGTTTTTCCGGACTGGCGCGGACCAAGCAAAGCGACCGCGGGAGAAACCCGGAGCCTGTTTTGAACCCATGGGGATATCAATCGTTCCAGCATACCTTGTATTATAGAAATTAATTTCTATTTTGTAAGAATAAAATTAAACCCCCGGCCCTCGGCTTGTTTATCGTCCTGCCTAAAAATAACAAGCCAAACGGGTGGCGCATGAAATCTATCTTTATTTATCCAAAAAGGACAGCACATCGCAACCCGAAGTCTTTTCTTGAGGTCCTGATAGCGTTTTTGGATAAATAAG
>JAHFFM010000124.1 GCA_023247935.1 Candidatus Omnitrophota bacterium
GAGGTTCCGTTGGTGGATGCCTCCGGGGTTTATGCCATGAGCCGTTTTTACAAAGCCTGTCAAAAACGGCAGGTCAAGCTGGTCGTTTGCGGCATAGGGCACCGTCCCTTGAAGGCCCTCAAAAACAGCGGACTGTATGAGGCCATCGGCAGCGAGAATTTTGTTCAAAACATCCACGAAGCTTTGCAGCGCGCCAAGACTTTTCTCTAAATTCCGGCCATTCAGTCCCCCTGAATTTCAATAAATGCATGGCATAATATAATTATGATTAAAATTGTATATTTTATTTAATTATTTTATAAGGTGATTTGTGAAGAACAGAGCTCCAAACTGCTTCCAATCGATCCCATTTTGAGCCGGGAAATACGACCGGACCCGATAGACTGGGCGGGTTGTTAAAATTGATTAAATTTGATTAAATTGTCCTCTGACAAATATTTGATTTCTTCCATTATATAAGGCAAAATTTCCCTACGTAAATGACACTTGCTAACGCCCGAGGTGTGCTTGGTTATTAAGCCGAAAAATAAAAGCATTTATAATCCGTTCTTGAGAGCCGTTTCTTCGGTTCTGCTGCTGGCCTTTGTGTGCCAGGACATCGCGCACGCAGATCCGGAGATCAAGCTGGCTTTGCCATCGTTTGCCGCGCCCTTGCGGCTCGAACTTCCTGAATCGGTGGCGAGAGTAGAAGACGCTTATCGGATCCCCCTGGGCGGTCTTGGGGGCAATGAAAAGATCGTCTATCTCATTCAGGACGCCCACACCAATCCTTCGGCGCAGGTCAATATCTCCAAAACGCTCGAGATCCTTCTTGAAAAAGAAAAGATCCGGACGGTCTACCTTGAAGGCGGTTTCGGTGACGTGTCGCTGAACGGTTTCAGACCCAAGGCCGGCCTGGAACAAAGAAAGCAAATCGGCATGAAATATCTCCGCAAGGGCGAGCTTTCCGGTGCGGAATATCTGAGCCTGACCTCCGACGCGGATTTTAGCCTGTGGGGCGTGGAAGATGAGAAGCTCTACTGGAATTCGCTTGAGGTGTACCGTTCCGTCGCCAAGAATAGGGAAAGATTCAAGGAGTATCTTGCCAAAGTGCGCCGCACGGTCGAAGAGCTTAAACCCGAAATACTGAACCCGCCCCTGCGCACCTTCGATGCGATGCGTGAAGAGTTTATGGACGGCAAAGTTCCTTGGACGGATTATTTTGAGCAGTTGCAGCGCCGCGCAAAATGGTTTGGTCTGTCGCTCGGGAAATATTCCCAGCTGGACCACATGAAAGAATTGAAAAAGATGGAAGGGGCCATTGACTTCACCAAAGCCAATGAAGAGGCCTCGCGCGCCATGCACTCATTATCACCAGCCGATCTAAAAGATCTTCAAGAAGCCGCTTCCGGCCGCAAGGCGGACAAGGTTTCCTCGCAGACCCGGACGTCACCCGCCGCTTTTTATCTGGCTCTGGAGGAAAAACTGGCGCCGGGATCTCAAACTAAATTTCCCGAGCTTTTCAAATACTTCGATTATCTCAAAGAGTCGGACAAATTAGACCCCTCAAAATTGATTGCCGAGCAAAAAGAGCTTGAAAAAGAGATCATTGGCTTGCTGACCATGAACAACGAAGAGACTCGCCTGTTGGAAATTTTGAAAGCCGTCCGGGATCTTGACGCGATGCTGGACTTGACCCTGCTGCCTGAGAATTATCATGAAATCGAACAAAATGCGAACGCGTATGACATCAAAGAGATTACGGGTTTCTTGAACCGCGAGATCGCGGAGCTTGAGGAACACTACGACCGAGCGATATTTTTGGACAAGGACTTTGACGAGGTCGTTCGAGGTGCGAAAGAATTTTACCGTCTTACCCGCGAAAGGGACGAAGCGTTCACAGCCTCGCTTCTTAAGGCGATGGACGAGCGGCAGGAGTCCAAAGCAGCGCTGGTCACGGGCGGATATCACAGCCCGAACCTCAAAGCGCTGCTCAAAAGCAAGAACATCTCTTTTATTTCCGTGACACCGCAGATTTTGAATGAGACGAACACCGAGCGGTATGAAAAATTGCTCTTGGGGCAAAAGAGGCCGGCGACCATCGACCCACTCCCTGTCATTGAAACACAAGGTGTCATTGCGAGCTCGCGCAGCGAGCGAAGCAATCTGAGCTCAATCGACAAACTTGCAGTTTTGGCGGTACTGAGCCGGACAGACGCAACTCTATTAAATCGTACCCAGTTGGCCGTTGAACTCCAATCCAGCGATCGTTCAATTCCAGAATCAGCGAATGTTCCGTTGCTGGCCGCCAAAAAACGTCAAAAAACGAGCGAGTCTTTTTGGCACAAATGGGCTGATGTTTTGCGGCAAACATCGCTGAGTTTCCAACATGCTGGGGCAAGATTGACTCAGAATCTCAGTACCGAAATTATGATGAAGTATAGCGAAGGGCTTTATAGCACTCATTCTCAAGAACCAATGATGTTGCTAGAAGATCCTGATACGAGTATTTTTTCTAGGATTTCGATAGGTTTTCCTGGGCAGATTTTGGTCGAATCAGGGACCCTGTTTTGTAATTATTTGGTTATTCGTCATCCATTAGGGCCGCTGGCCTCCATCATTCATACGTCGAATTATCATTCCGATATTTTTGCCCGGAGAACGATTTTGGAAGCAGTTCAAAAGATGCAAATAGAAATGTCACAGTTTCCACAACTGCTGGCGAAAGTTTTTAGAACATCTTCAGAATCCAATTTGCTTGAAGCTTACGGGGCGGCCACTGAGAAAATTTTGCTAGGTGCATTGACCGGGTTAAAAATACACACCCTGCCTACGGATGTCCATTCCGTGTGGGGTGGTCTTAATTTTGCTAAATATTTAGTGGATGAAAAATTAATGGTAGGCATGAGAGGACGGGAAATTTCAAGGGTTACCCCAGTGACCGATTCGGAAGATTCAAAAAATAAAACTGGCGGCGCGCGGATGAAAGAAAAGGTGTCGGCAGAGGAGGCGGATATCATTCGTGGGAAAAGAATGCAATTGCTGGACAGAAAAGACGAAGCCGCGCGGTTCCTCCGGGCGAACGAGTATACAAAATTAAAAAAAATCTACAGTGTGGGAAAAGCCGGAACACCTTTATGGAAAAACCAATACGATGCCGCCCAACGCATCATTCGCACGGCCGAGGAACGGGCCGCCGCTTGGAAAAGCGGCAAACGCAACATGGACACACTGCCGAATGACGGCCTCGTTTTCTTGAACCGTCTGATAGGCCAGTGGAGCATGGCGAAAATCAGTGATAATGATTGGGAAAGGTTTGTCCGTGTTCACACGGAAAATGGAAAGGTGAAGGACAATTCCAAGCGGCGATTTGTAGAACAAATGACGGACGTTCTTGACCAAAGAAGCGGGCAGCAGGATCCGCTTCATTGGGTTCTGGCCAAAAACACCGATCCGGACCAGGCAGTAAAGGATATCGAGGATCTGTTGGCCATCGGCGCGCGGCTGGCGGGGTTTGTCATGAACTCAAAGGCGATTTCTCGACATTGGCCATTCTTTCCGTCTATCTCCGAGTGGGTTTATTCGTCTTCGAGTCATCATCGAGGTGTGGCAACAATGTTTTACTCGGTTAAAGAGTTGATTTCTGACGGTTTGTTTCACCCTCAATGGGGTTTTTACGCTGCGGGTAAGATGAACTTTAATCAACATTATCATACGTTTCCTCAAATTTTCTCGCCGTTTTTTGGCAGGGCGGTAGCAGAAAAGATTTTTGCCGTCTGGGATGAAATCGGAGGGCCTTTATATATTTTTGAATTAGGAATAGGCAATGGTTATCTGGCGAGGGATATTTTAAATTATGTCTCTGAAAAGGTGGTTTCCGGGGATTTGGCTTGGCAAAAATTTTACGAGGATTTGAAATATGAAGCTTCGGAGGTTTCTCCGAGAGCCTTATTGGCCGCGCAGCGCTTTTTAAGTCGATTTATTCAAGAAGGCAAATTGACGCTTTATCCAATGGACGCTTTGAGTTTTTTAAGCCAATATAAAAATAAACCCGTTAAGTCCGTTTTTATTGCCAATGAATTTTTCGATGTTCTACCTCCTCATCAACTGCGTGTCAACCAGGACGGCCGAATAGAAGCTGCTTTCATCATTCCGACAATGTCCCCTTTTTTGCTGGACATGCTGAATTCTTTGGGGTTTTTCTCTGTTAACGAGAGTTTAATCGAAGATCAGGACTATGAAAGGATTTTTTACCAGGACGAGCCATTGATCTTATTGACTAGGGAAGGTTATAGAAAACTAAAGCTTGTAGTTGAAATGGATAAAAATCCAGAAGTTTTAAAAAACCTGTTAGCCGGTGATATCTACTTTTTTACAACCTATGTCGATGCGCATTTAATTCCCGATTTGCGCGGATATTTGCGGCAAAATGGTCCGACGCTGGTAGAGAAAGCTTCTGCTTTAGGAAAAAGTTTTATCGTGCCTGTCGTGCCTGAGCATGAGAAATTGATCGAGCTTATATCGTCAATCATGCATCAAGGGAGCGTCTTTGCCATAGATTATATGCAGACCGCAGATAAGCTTTATCTGCCCCGTAGGAACTCATTTCATTTTTACCATAATAAGTCGGCTGATTTTCCAGTTGATATTGCAGCTCATCTGGGAGATTACGATATTACTTATGATGTGGACGCTTCTTTTCTCATGGATGCTGCTACGAATGCTGGATTCAAAGTAGATTATTATGGGGCTCAAGATGGAATAATGATCGGGACAGGCATTAACCTCAGAGAGGCGGCTATTCAAAGAGAGATCTTTAAAAACCGATTTAGAATTTTGATCGAAATAGAAAAAGAATTTTACTTGGCTGCTCTTGCCCAAACATTGACTGCTGAAAAATTTTCCATAGCGCTTCCTAGGATTGAAGAGTTTTTTAAGGATCTTTCCGAGATCTTGGCCAACGGTAAAGAAGCTTTTCAACAATATCTTTCGCAGTTTGGCGAGATTGAAGGTCTTCTGTCGCCCATCACACAGAGGCTTATCAAATCTATTCCGATGGTGAAAGAAAAGGTTCATGAAAGGGATTTTCCGGCTTTTTTCGGGGATACGGATAGATTTAGATTATTGACGTTAAAAAAATCCGGCGCGCGGATGACTAGAAGCAAATTCATCGTTCCTCCTGAAAGCTTGCATGATACTCCTATTTGGAAGGAGTTTTCAAAAATGAACCAAGGGCCACTGTCGCTTATGAGGGTGAAAGGTGATCAAGATTTCGTGGATACAGCGCTACGTCAAAGTCTTGAATATCGACTGGCGAAAGGTAATGAAATCAAATTTTTATTCATTAGGATGCGTACTGCTGCCAACGGATGGATACATCATCTCATTGTGTCCGACACGGCAAAGCGTTTGAGAGATGGGATCAGCCAGTTGACTCATCCAAAAAACCTTTTATTGAATCAGTATTTGTTTCAATTTTATGCAATTGAAGACTTGCGTGAGAAGACCGTTTATTTGTCGAGAATTTCGTTAGGCAGGAAAGACAATGATTCTGATAAAACTCTTCAAGACAAAGGACTGCTAAAGGATTATTTTGCCTTATTGGAAAGCCGCATACGCTTGCTCTACCCCGAATGGACCATGGCTGGCAATGCATTACATGAAAAAACAGTTAAGTTCATGGAGCGTCTTGGGACGCAGAGAGCGGAAAGCGCAATGTTTCACGCGTTTCAGGCAAGAGGATATGAATCCTTTAGCCCGCCTGAAGGTAGCTGGAGCGACTTCCTATGGCATGGAAATATTAGTTCACCTGAGCATGGATCTATAGATGCGCGCGATGACGGAACGAACTTTTTTGTGGGGAAGATCTCCGGCGCGCGGATGGCGGATCGGCGGGAAGAGCAGCCTTTGATCAACCCTGCTGTGATTCGCGCTGTCGATTCTTTTTTGGCTTCTCAGCGTCACCGCAGTGACATCCGAAAGAACATGG
>JAHFFM010000010.1 GCA_023247935.1 Candidatus Omnitrophota bacterium
TATAGGGATTTTCTGCCAAAAATGAAGTTTTATTTGAGCGGGTTATCACGATAGACTTTCCATCCATCTTTTTTGGATCTGCCCCTGGATATCGAAGCACCTGATCAAAAGATTCCCCTATTAACGGCAACATGTGATGAGCCAAAATTTCCCATACACTGTTAAGTTCAGACAATTGTGTATCCAAAAAAATTGGGTATTTTTCAACCTTATGAGACGAACTCCGTTGCAGTTTTTTCTTCCATGCTAAAATACTACGGTAATTATTAGTCTGAAACTCTTTTTGAAGCGGCGCGCTCTTCTTGGGTAAAGTAAAAAATAAATACCCCTTTGCTTTTGTTGATGCCAGCCGCGCGCCATCAAGAGATCTGTCTTTTTTAAGCAGGAGCATAAGGACGCGGAAATTATAAACGGCATGTTCAAAGGAATTTGGGTCGGCTTGAAGCGAGTCGATGAAACCGGAAAAGGCGATAGATAAAACAGTATTATTTTTAAATAAAGCAGGGATACCCAAATCAATATCATGCCCTTCTCGAACTCCATAGATAGCCGAACTTCCAAAAAGCCAAATTGGATAAAGTAATTTACTGGAACGCATGCTCTCTTGAATCGCACGGATCAATTTCCTTGCCGGATCATCAGTGGTTTCTATGTGTAGTAAAGGGGTCAAATCTCCCCCTGCCTGCAGGTTTCTGGACACCTGAATAGTTGAAGTCAAGGGGAGATTTGACCCCTTATGCGCAGTCACAACATCTTTCGTCTGTTCGGAGAGCCGCGCGCCAAGACGCGTTTTAGCACTCTCTCTATCATCTTTGGGCTCCGTGAGGGCTTGAGTATCTTGGGGCGATTTTTTAGCGCCCAGCAGCTTTTCACGCAAATAGATGTCCGAAGCCGCGGTCCACAAAATCGAACCAATGCCGTTGTACACCTGAACCAACAGTATATTTTGAGCCGAATTCAGCCAAAAAATAAAAGGGCTATGCATCTGTATTGACAGAGAATTTTTTCCCGACAACGCCCAGGAAACGCCCACGATCAGAAAAAGTGCAAAAAAAGTAGGAGCATACCAGTCAAGATTCACCTCCCATAATTTTTTAAAAAAATTAACGAAATTTCTGTCTTGGGGTTTTTCGTCGAAAGCGAAAAAAATGCCCGTAAGGTTTTTGATGGGCCAATTGATCAGCGCGGAGTGGAAAGCAAGATGAAAGAAAATCCGCTCAATAACGTTCGGAAAAGCTGCCGCCACATAAGACACAAAGACAAAGTAAAAATAATAGGCAGATACCGTTGCTCTGACAAGTGCCCATTTCAGGCTGTGATGCAAAGCTTTCTTTAAGTTCGTATAAAAACTTTGCCTGACACTCTGCCATCCATCTTCCTTAATTTTGCTGATAAAAAATCCCAGAGAACTTCCAAGGACGATCTGGATGAACTGGATGCCCCAGGTTGCCGGAAACTTAGAGATTTGATGCGGGTGAGCGCCGGGATAAACAAAATCAACAAAATGAAAAGCGAGAAAAATCACGGCCGTCATGGCGCCAAAGAGTTTCACTCTCGGCCAATAGCCGCTCTTGAAATAACCCGCAAACAGCATTGCGGCAAGAATAGCAATACCTTCTGTCGCTACCGGCCAATAAGAAGAAATCGCAGACGGTAAACTCAGGACAGCCGAAGCGACTCCACTGGAAATGGCGACCGCCAAACCCAGAAACTTGAACCAATGCTTTTTTTTGCCGTTTCCGTTTGCCGCATCCGAGCTATCCGTTTCGCTCAAAGCCCGCGTCAGTCGCGCGCCATTTTCTTTTGCGGTTTCAGGAGATGATAATTTAGGAGTTAACTTTTTAAGTTCCTGTTTTAAAATTTCTCTTACGCTCAACGGACTGCCATTGATTGGTCTAAACTCGGCCGGAGGTAATATGGCCGTCAATTTTGTTGACGGTTTTATAGACATGACAGGTGCCTGAGCAGAAACAGCGGGACATTGACTCAACAAGAGACTTTCGTATTTTCTCTGATTGGTTTCCTGGGTGACGGCCGGAAATACGGAAACGTACGAAATATTTCTTTCACGAAGGAGCTTTTTCAGGTTTTCGGTATGGAAACCTCCCGAGACAAACACAGCTTCGCTTTCATTTTCCTTGCGCATTTTTTCCAGGATGTTTTGAACGAAAACTTCGTCGCGTTTTTCGGTAAGTTCGTAAAATTTCGTGGCCGCCGTGAACGTTTTGTCAAAATCGTCATCGAGAAAAATGACGTCTTCATAGCGGGTCGCGAGGTCCATGATTTGGCGGTTCAGGTAACCCGCGATTTCGGTCACGGAAAACTTTCCGGGATCGGATTTGATTTCAGCCAGGTCCTTGGAATACGCGTTTAAACTGACGATCCTTTTCAAAACCTCGTGGGCGCGGAAGATGGAAAGAAGCGTCTTTTCCTCTTCCGTCTTTGTTTTGGAGGAATAAATGCGGGACTCCAGGTCCTGGATTTCATCCAACAGCGCATGAAACTCGACCTTTCGCAGGGATTTAAGGTAGTCGAAGTATTTAAAAAGATTGGGATAGGCTCTAGATTGCTTCGTCGCTGCGCTCCTCGCAATGACACTTTGGGTCAGCTTTTCTTCAAGCATTGCATAGAAATCGCACAATAATTTTGTGTCACCCGAACCCGCCTTTTGCATTCCACCGGCTTTTTGAAGGCCAAAAAACTCGTCCCTGTCTTTGGCATCCAGGGATTGGAGCGCGGCCTGCTGCTCCTGGCTTGCTTTTTCAAAATCGATGCCGGCTTCTTTTTCCCGGACTTCCTTCAGAGACAGGATATTGGGATAACCCAGGAGAGAGACGTTTTCCGTTTGAGCTTCTTCGGAAAGCGCGGTGAAATATTCAGAAAGGGACGTTTCGTCCTTTAAAAAAGATTCTCGTTTCCGGTCGAATTCCAAAAGTGAAGGGTTCAGCTTTTTTGTTTTTAAAAATTTTATGGTGCGCAGGATTTTTTCAAGGTAGGCGTTCGCGCCGTCTCTTTTTTTAACGATTTGTCGGTAGAGATCGATTCCCTCGAAATACAAAGTCTTGTCTTCCACGCCCCAAAGTCCGAATTTTTTTTCGGATGTCAGGTCCAGGTAATCAGGTCCCTGGATCCATCCTTTCCGTAAATACTTATCGCCAACTTTTTTTCGTTCTCCCATTGGCGCCAGAGAACGCAAATCCGACAGCGAGTCGTCCCCGGTTCCCGCTTCCAGAAATACATGTTTAACCGGCCGCTCCTGAAGAATTTTATCGATGATCCTGGAGATATTTCTTTGCGCGGATTCGTTAGTGTGGGCGTCTTGAATGATATAGAGCGTGGAGCGTGGAGCGGTTAGCGGATACGAAACATTTCTGTCTTTTCTAGACGCTATCCGCTCCGCGCTATCCGCTAAATAATTTTCTTCTATCCGTCCAATGGATTCCGGAATTTCAAGCGGCGCTTTTCTATCCGCTATCCTCTGTGCGCTGTGCGCTATCTCAGGGTTGGCCCAAAGCAAATCCTGAACAGCGAGTGTCCCGATCAGAGCGAGTGAAATTGTTTTTAAAAGTTTATTTGTTTTCACAAAAAATTTACGTTTGAAAAAATATTTTTTTCTTGTAACTGTTTATTTTGAATGGGGTTAAAACTTAGAGAAAGTTTGCCTTATGGAAGAAAAAATAACAAGAAGATCCGATTATTTTTAAGTTACAAATAATTATTAATAATTAACAATTTTTATTAATTATTTCTTTAAAATCGTTTCGCTCTGATGAATGGCTTCGCAAAGAGCTTTATTTTCAGGTGCGGTTGTATTTTGCTCCTGGGCATAGCGCGCGATCGCGCCGTTCAGAGCATCAATATCCGTGCGCTTTCCCCGCTTCAAATCTTGAAGCATGGAAGGAAAATGTGAAGCCGTGCTGGGGATTAATTTTTCAATTAAAAGCGCGATAAATAATTCCGCGGAGTCGGGATTCAACATAATTCCTTTTTTTTCAGCGACCTGATAACATTCGCGGACCACTCGTTTCATCTGTTCTCTCGTTTTTTCATTTTCCAAAATTTTTCCATAAGGCATTTCGTGCAAACTGCAAATCGCATTGAGCGCACAATTGTAAATCACCTTGGCCCATATATAAGTCAGAATATCCGGCACGGCTTGCGTTGGAATTTTTGCCATGGTCATGGCGCGTGAAAGTTGAAACACGTTTGTTTTTGGCTCAACCCCCGGAAGCGCCCCAATGCGCACGTCATCCGCGTTTACGGTGACCTTCACGATACCCGGCTCAAGCTCCACCCCGAAAATCAAACGGCCTGCAATATAATTCTCGGGTTTCACCCCTTTTTGAAGAATAGTTTCAATATTCCCCAAACCATTTTGTAAAGAAAGAAGCATGGTTTGCCCGTCCATGAAAGGAAGAAGCTCTTCCACGGCCTTCGCGGTATCAAAAGACTTTACGCAAAGAATGATCAAATCAAATTTTTTATTTTTTTGGAGAATTTCATCGGCGCGGCGGTAGCACTCGAGAGCCTTAATCCGGTAATCACCCCAAATACCCGTGATAACAAGCCCTTGTTTTTCAACGGCGTCCAGATGCCAGGCGCGGCCAAGGAGAGAAACGTCATTTCCCAGACGGGCCAGGAAACCGCCGACAACCGAACCGACGCCTCCAGCGCCGAAAATCAGGACCTTCATAAAAAAGGGTGAGGATGGGTTGTGGGTAGTGAGACGGGGATGGGGGCTAGGAAAAACTCTTTTATTTTTTCCCCCATGCCCACCCCTATTTTCTAAATACCCGACTTTTTATATTTCGTCTTGTCAAAGACACCGGCCGCGAAAAATGCTTTTTTTCTTTCCATGCATTTATTGCATTCGCCGCAGTGCTCATAGCCTTTGGGATTGAGGCAGGAAAAAGTAAACTCAAGAGGAAGTTTTTTCCCCATCGAAATAACGTCTTCTTTTTTCATTTTTGAAAATGGCGCCGAAATCTCAAGCAGGGTATCAAGGCTCAGAGAAAGCAGTTCGGACATTTTTTTAAAAAATACTTTCGTGCTGTCCGGGAAAGGGTTTCCCTTAAGCACGCCAATCTCAATCGTTTGAATGCCCTTCAAAGACGCGTAAACGCCTACCTTCGAAAAAAACACGACATTTCGTCCGGGCAAGTACACGGATTCATCTCTTGATTTGCCGGTAGGAATGCGGATGCCGGTAATACTCCAGTGGCTTTCATATATGTCACGCATGGTCAAATCTAAAATGACGAGTGGCTTTAAATTATTCTGCCTTAAACACCTCAAAAAATTTTTAAGACAAAAAATCTCCGTGTCTTCCCAGCGAAGGTGATTTTTAACGTAAATGGGCGTCACGTGATCATAGCGGCCAAGCGCATCATTCACTAAAACGGCGCTTTCAATGCCACCGCTGACTAAAACGCAGGCGTCGTTGGATTTTTTTGCGGTATCTTTAGACATTCCTTTTAGACCTATTGATTATCGTCTTGAATGTGATGCTTGATATTTTTGCCTTCCACGATAAAAATCACGTCTTCACTGACGTTGGTCGCGTGGTCGGCGATGCGCTCGATGTTGCGGCTGACCAAAATCAAGTCTACCGCGCGAGTGATGCTTTTAGGGTCTTCCATCATGTAGGTTAATAATTCCCGAAACACCTGATCATTGAGCATATCCACTTCATCATCATCCTTGCAAACTTTATGGGCCAGGGCTGAATCCTGTTTGATAAAAGCCTCAAGGCTGTTCTTGATCATGGTTTGCGCGAGAGAGGCCATTTTCGGAATGTCTATAAGAGGCTTAAGCGGCGGCTCTTTCAAAAGATACAAAACCGTTTCAGAAATGTTTACGGCCTGATCCGCGACTCTTTCAAGGTCATTGTTGATTTTGAGAATCGCCGTCAGCAGCCTCAGGTCGCTGGCAATGGGCTGGCGAAGCGCCAACAGGCGCATGGCTTCTTCTTCAATTTCAACTTCCGAATGATTAACCGTTTGTTCGAGAGAAAAAACTTGTTCGGTAAGATCTTTTTTTCTTTCCACCAGGGCTTTGATGGAGAGGCCTATCATTTCCTGGGCCGTGTCCGCCATTTGCAACAGTTTCTGGCGTAAACCTTTTAATTCATCGTCAAAATGGCGTTCCATGTTCCTTAATATAACAATTAAAGCAGGGATTCGGAAGAATTATATGGAGATGCCCAAAACGATTATTTGGGTAAAATTAGGGTAAATGTCGTGCCCTGGTTCAAGGCGCTTTCCACTTCAATGCGGCCGCCGTGGCGCTCAATCAAGTGCTTTGTAATCGAAAGGCCGAGGCCCGTTCCGCCCAGCTCCCTCGAACGGCTTTTGTCTACGCGATAAAAACGTTCAAAAATACGTGTGAGGTCCGCGGGCGCGATACCGATTCCCTCGTCCTTAACCTCGATCTTCACGCCGTCCCTGTCTTGAAAAGCGCGCATCCAGACCTGGCCCTTTTCTCGGTTGTACTTCACCGCATTGTCCACGAGATTAGAAACGGCTCTTTCCAAAAAAATAAAATCCGCCGTTACCAGCACAGGTTTATCAAAACGAGCGAACTGAACACCCATCTTTTTTTCTTTCACGATGGGCTGGAATATTTCCATTATTTTTTCAAAAAGCGACTCTATATCCACTTCTTCGAGTCTGAGAGGCTCTTTGGCGGATTCGACGCGAGACAAAAATAGCAAATCTTCTATCAAAGAATGAAGTTTTTTCGACTGCGTCTCAATGATCTGCAAAAATTTGAGGCGGTGTTCAGGATCTTCTATGGCACCCTCTTTCAGAGTTTCGACGAAACCGAGGATGGAGGTAAGAGGCGTTTTTAATTCGTGAGAGACGTTCGCGACAAATTCGGTGCGGAGCGTCTCAAATTCTTTAAGAAGAGTGATATCACGAAAAACCGCGACAACACCCAGATAATCATCGGCTGTAAAAACAGGTGAAATTTGAATTTCAAAAACGGATTTGGAAAAAAGCAGGGCATGCTCTTTCTTAATCGCGCTTTTTTCTTTGAGAGCCGTGGTGAACATTTCATTGATTTCCGTATCCCTGAAAAGCTCCCAATAAAAACGTCCAACGGCTTCTTTCTTGTTAAATTCAAAGGCTTGCGCCAAAGAGGAATTGAGCAAAAGCACTTTTTGCTCCGTGTCCGCGACAAGCACCCCTTCGGCCATGCTTTCCAAAATGGCGAATAAACGGTTGGTTTCTTCAATCGCTGATTGGGATTCCTTTTTGGATTTTGACGCCAGCGACGAGATATCTGAAATAAGGGAATGAAAAGGCTCTTCGGGTTCCAGGGGCTGAGAAGGATCTTTTCCTGAAGCCAAATCCGAAGCGTATTTGGCGACGTCCTGTAGTTTATTCCGGAATTTGAGAAATGAGAAAATAAAGGTTAAACCTCTTGAGCGTCGGTGTCTGAATCCACAAACCGGTAACCCGAACCGCGCACCGTCTCAATCATATCGCGGTATTTTCCGAGTTTGTAGCGGATGCTGCGCACGTGAACGTCGACGGTTCTATCGACCACGAATGCCTCCCCGTCCCATACACCGCTAAGAAGCTGGTCACGGCTGAACACTTTGCCCCGGTTTTGAATCAGATGAGTCAGCATTTTAAATTCCAGTTTGGTCAAAGACACGGGCTTGCCCTTAATGGAAAAAATCAGCTTCTCCCTGTCAAGCGCCAGGTCTCCGGCCCGCAAAACCGTGGAATCATCTTTTTTGGGCTCATGAGACCTAAAAATATTTTTGATTCTCGCGCACAGCACTTTGACACTGAAGGGCTTGGAAATATAATCAGAAGCGCCAAGCTCAAGACCTAAAATCTGGTCAATCTCCGTGCTTTTTGCCGTGAGCATCAAAATCGGGATATTCTTTGTTTCTTTGTTTGAGCGGAGAATCTTACAAACCTCCAAACCATCAATCCCTGGAAGCATTAAATCCAAAATAATCAGGTCAGGACGCTTGGAACGCGTCATGTCCAAACCTTCCTCCCCGCTTTTCGCGGATAAAAATTGGTACCCTTCCCTCTCCAGATTGTATTGAAGAAGCTTCACAATATCTTTTTCGTCATCAATCGCTAAAATTATTTTTTTGGCCATGGCTTACTTCTTTTGTTTTGGTTTTTCAAGTATCAGCGGTTTCACTTTTTCCCGGATGTCGCTTTGTATTTCATCTACACTTTTTCGCGCGTCAATCGGTTCGAAATTAAATTCTTTGGACAGCTTGTCGTATTCGGCGATTAACGCGGATTGGTAATTCACAAAACTGTCGAAAAGATCCTGTCCCATGTGCAGATCCATTCCGGCTTCCCAATAATTCATTCCGCCGCCTTCGATGGCCCTGGGAATCAAAGTCTCGATATCAATTTTCATATAGATAGTCAGGTCCGGCACAAGCGCAAAACTAAAAAGATCACGCGTCCATTTGGTATCCGGCTGGCGCACCACGTCGCGCGCGATAGCCGTAAAAATATAACGGTCTATCAACACAATGTGCCCTGATTTTAACGAAGGAACTATCAAATTTTCAAAACGGTCCGCGAAATCCGTGGCATAAAGCAGCGTGAACGTCATCCGGTCCATGGTGTTTCCGGATTTGGCCATTTCAATGGACTTGTGCATCAGGTTGGAACGGGCCCAGCCGGTTTCCACAACCGCATAACCCTGTACTTCCAGCCAATTCTTCAAAAGCGCCACCTGCGTGGAACGGCCGGAACCATCCGTTCCTTCAATGGCGATCAGCTTTCCTTTTTTCTGGAAAGGCTTAAGATATGGTAAATTTTCTCCAAAATACTTTGGCTCGTTTGGCATAAATCGTCCTCTTTTTAGCGTAACCCTTCAATGCTTCTTTAACTTTTTCGCGCACGGAATTCTGTTGTTCATGGATTTCGAGAGTGGCGTCAACGGAGGTGAGATTAAATTCATCGACCATGGCTTTGTACTGATCCATGATTCTTCCCTGGAATATCTTAAAAGATTCGCGGGTGTCCGAACTCAGGCCCAAATCCATCCCCGCTTCGTGAAACTTGATTTCCGTGCGGTTTGAAAGAATGCGTTCGCACGCGATCTGGATAGGCACGTCAAAATAAAAACTGATATCCGGCTTCACGGCAAAACTGTAAAGATTCCGGACCCATTGCGGACTGACGCCGCGCACCACGTCGCGGGCAAAAGCCGTGTACGCGTAACGGTCCGCCAAAACGATCATTCCCGCTTTCAGGGGAGGAATGATTTGATAATGCAGCCTGTCCGCGAAATCTGTGGCATGTAAAAGACTGAAAGTAGTCGGCGTTAAAAGATTTTTCTTCTTGGCTTCCCGCGTGGTTTCTTTGACAAGCTCCGAACTGTTCCATTCCGTGAAAAAAACAGAATAACCTTCGGACTCAAGCCATTTTTTCAAAAGATCTATTTGAGTGCTTTTTCCGGACCCGTCCACCCCTTCCACGATAAAAAGCTTCCCGGGGTACTCATGTTTTTTTTCAAATACGCTCATTTTGACTTCCTTGATTTTTTACCATTCACAAATTCGAGATGGATGCGTCGCTTCAGAACCTTTTCCAGAAGAGTTGTGCGCTGACGGGCCTGCCACATCTCAAGCTCAGCATCTTTAGACGCCTTGACCGTCATGTGTATCTTTGACGACGTAGGATGGCATTCCAATGATTCTACCACTGAAAAATGACTCCTGTCCAAGCCGTCGGCAAGCCTCAAAATCGAGCATAAAACCTGGATGGCATAAAGCCCCTTCTCCTTCACATAATGCAATTCCGACTTCTTTGGGAAAGGTTTCCTGTGATTTCGAGCCACCCAAGCCATCATTTCTATCTCATCAGGCCTGAAGCCGTCCAAATCGCTGTTCATAATCAAATAAAAAGTATGCTTATGGTGTTTCTTGTAATTGACGCTGTAACCGATATTGTGCAAAAGCGCGGCAAATTTGAGAACATCCCGCTCTTTCTTCCCAAGCTCGTGAACTTCCTGCAAACCGTCAAAAATTTGAAGCGCGATCTTGGTCACCTGCTCCGAATGTTTTAAATCCGGGGATGAGCGTTTCTGTAATTGGCGGATGCATTTTTCGCGGATATCCGGACTGGACTCTTCTTTATGGAGTTTCTTTTTATTTTTTTCAATGAAATCAAGAATGATTCCTTCGCGGATTCCTCTGTCCGACAAAGTGATGTCGTCCACCTTCAGAAGCTTCATCAACGTCATGGTCAAAACGCTTCCCGCGGCAATAATATCGGCTCTTTTGGAATCAAGGCCCGGGAAATTCAGCCTTTCTTTGAGCGGCGTATGAATAATTTTTTCATGAATATTCTTCAGCTTGTCCCGCTCCAGGTCGTAGTGATTGACCAAATCCAACGGCTTCGAGGTTTCGTCCTCATAAACCATGGAACCAAGATTGATCCAAGTGCCTGCCGTGCCGATAACCATGGAATATTTTAATTTCCTTAATTTACGCGCCGCTTTTTTCAGCGTCTTTTCAATATGCTCTTCGAGTTCCTGGATTTCTTTTTCAGAGGGCGGATCTTTGTGAAAAAATAAATCCGTCAAACGCGCGACCCCGAGTGGAAAACTTTCAAGAAAATAATGCTTTTTCCCGTCCCCCAAAACCAATTCCATGCTGCCGCCGCCGATATCCACCACAAGCGCTCTTTGCTCACGCGTTTCAATGCTCGAACGCGCGGCTAATTCAATCAACCGACCTTCTTCATTTCCAGAAATAATCTGGACCTTAATCCCGGTTCGGCTATAAATTTGCCGGATAAATTCTTTGCCGTTTTTGGCGTCGCGGACGGCGCTCGTGGCCACGGCAACGATTTTTCTGACCTCGGCGGCTTTGGCTATCTTATAAAAGCGCTCAATAACTCCCAGGGCGCGAAAAATAGATGATTTTTTGAGACGGTGACTTTCAAAGCTGCCGTCACCAAGACGCGTTGTATCTCTTTCATGTCCAAGGACTTCGAATGAAAGGTCCGGCCTTATTTCCACAATCAACATGTGGATGGAATTAGTGCCGATATCAAAAACCGCAATATTCATGCTATCAAGTTTACCATAGAAAACTTTACCTTTTTCACGTGAACTTCACGTGAAATTTATATAAAATTTTGATGAAGGCAGGTATGATGGCTTCATGAATTTGACCGGTAAAAACGTTCTCATCACGGGCGGGGCGAAGCGGGCGGGGCGAGTTATTGCCTTGAAATTTGCCGCAAAAGGCGCCCACGTCCTGCTTCATTATAACCGCTCGGAAAAGGAAGCCTCTGAAACCGCTTCCGAAATCAAAGCGCTCAAAGCCAAAGCAACCCTGTTTCAGGCGGATCTCACCAAATCCGGCGATATTCAAAAAATGCTCGCCGAAATCCAAAAACAATCGCTTCCTGTGGACATTCTGGTGAATTCCGCGTCTATCTATTACAAAACCCCGAAAGAAAGCGTGAGTGAAAAAGACTTTGACCAATTTATAGACGCCAATTTAAAAGCCCCCTTCCTTCTTTCCCTCGAAATCGGCAAAAACATGCTCAAAAAAGGCGGCGGTAAAATCATCAACATTGCGGATTGGAGCGGATTTCGTCCTTACAAAGACTTTATGCCGTACTGCACTTCCAAAGGCGGACTAATCACTCTGACAAAAGCGTTGGCCCGCGATTTTGCCCCCACCATCCAGGTTAATGCCGTAGCTCCCGGTCCAATCCTCGCCCCGCCAGACATGAACGACGAAGAAAAAGCAGCCATCGCCCGCACCACCGCTCTAAACAAATGGGGCCAACCCGAAGACATCGCCTCCGCCGTCACTTTCCTCGCCGAAAACGACTTCATCAATGGAATTGTCCTCGTCGTCGATGGTGGCCGGTCAATCGTATAGCCTGGGCTTCGAAAACAGGTTCATTTTAGAACTCACGCCGCGTGCATTTTCTGTAAGTCTGGGGAGCCCTCGGCTCTCGCACCGCTTGCGCCTAAATTCTAGGGCGGCTGCTCGAGCCGTCTCCCTGCGACTTACAGAAAATGCACAAAAGCGGCAAGAGTTCTAAAATGAACCTGTTTTCGAAATCATTGCTTATGATAAGATAAACTCATGTATCAGGTATCTAAAGAGATTCATTTTTGTTATGGGCATCGCCTTTTGAATTATGAAGGCAAGTGTGCCCACCCGCACGGACACAATGGGAAAATTGTGATTGAGCTCGCGGCGGTCAAACTGGATAACCGGGGCATGGTCCATGATTTCGGAGACATTAAAGAGCTTGTCCAAAAATGGGTGGATAAAGAATTAGACCACAAAATGATTTTAAAAAAAGGCGATATTCTCGTTAAAATTATGCAGGATCAGAACGAGCCTTATTTTTTGATGGATGAAAATCCAACTGCCGAAAACCTTGCCAAATTGGTATACGATTTTGCCAAATCCAAGAAGCTTCCGATTAAAAGTGTCACCTTTTGGGAAACCCACAGCTCGTCCGCCATATACTCCGAATAAAATAAAAACTATTTTTCTGCCCGCCGAAAACCCCTTATCGCCCTACCTAAAAAATAACAAGCCAAACGGGTGGCGCATGAAATCTATCTTTATTTATCCAAAAAGGACAGCACATCGCAACCCGAGGTTTTTTGAGGTCTTGATAGCGTTTTTGGATAAATAAAATAGGTTTCATGTGACAGGACCCGTTTGGCTTGTTATTTTTATGTAGACCAATAATAGTTGAAATTAAAATATGACCATTCCAGCAGGCGTATTTAAAGCCAAGTGCCTTCAATTAATGGATGATGTCCAAAAACATCAAAAAGAAATCATCATCACTAAATTCGGAAAACCTGTCGCAAAGCTGGTCCCTATTAAAAAAGAAAGGCCAAAAGAAATTTTTGGCTGCATGAAAGGAATCCTGAAAATTCATGGGGACATCATGAGCACTGGAGAAAGATGGTTTGCCGATGAATGATCCGGAACTCATTTTATTGGATACACATATTTGGTTGTGGCTTATGAGCGGTTCGGCCAAGGCTACCTCAGCCCAACTTCGTTCTCTCGTTCAAAAACTTGCCCCTAAAGGAAAAGTTTGTATTTCAACTATAACGCTCTGGGAAATCGGAATGCTAGTATCAAAAAATAGAATTTCGTTCGAAACAGGCATGGATATAAAAGAATACACTTATAACACTCTTTCGGAATTAAATATAAACACGCAGGACATTACTCCGGAAATTGCATTGGAAAGCGCTCTTCTTACGGGGGATCTTCACGGGGATCCGGCTGATCGCATTTTAATTGCCACAGCTAAGAAAATCGGTGCAGCGCTTATCACACGGGATAAAGAAATTCTTACTTATTCAAAAAAACACGGTTTAACAGCGTTATCGCTGTAGAACTATTTTAACCGCCGTAATGCCAGGGCGTGTCGCTCATGACAAGCGGAGAGGTGTCAGCCCGTTGTTCGGCATTGACGACTTCGCCGATCACGATGGAGTGGTCACCGGCTTCCTGGATGCTGACGACTTCACATTCCAAAAAAGACAGCGCTTTATCGAGTACAGGCGTGCCCGTTTTGAAAAGTTGATACGTCAATTCCCCAAAGCGGTTGCCACTTGATGGCGTGGGTTTAAAAAATTGCTCTAAAACTTTTTTATCGTCTTTGGCCAGCCAGTTTACGGAAAATACTTTCCCTTGTTTGACCATTTCCAGCGAATGAGTGCCATGCCGGACGCCCAGCATGACGCGCGGGGGCTTCATGGAACATTGGGAAAACCAGCTTCCTGTGAAAGCATGATGACCCTCTCCGTCTTTCACGCCGATGACGTAGAGACCGTATGGAATTTGTCTTAAAATTTTCTTTTTGGCTTCTTCGTTCATCTCAGGCTATCGGACGCAGCTACCGGACGTCGTTCCAAGGGGAGAGGTTAGATATAAAAAAATCAATTTCCTAACCTCTCCCCTTGGAACGACGTCCGCAGGACTTTAGCAAATGAAAACAACGAAAAAAATACAGTGGTGTAAAACAAATCCCCTAAAAAAGCGTTTCTGAAAAAAGGAATGGCCATGGTGAAACATTCGACCAGACCGCGCCAAGACTTTGCGTACATATTTTCAAATAAAAAAACGCCCAAGTTACTGATGACAAAAAATACGACGGATCCGGCAATCGACGCTGAAAGCAAAGGCAAAACCCCTTCTTTCGCGCGAATCTGATAACCCACCCAAGTCACCAGCGCAAAAGTCGGCCAAATCAGCCAAAAAAGCGGATGCATTCCGATCCACAAATCGCTAACCATCATAATTAAAAGAGGCACGGTAAAAGCCAGTGCCGGAGGAAGCACCACGCCCGAGAAAATGGCCAAAGCGGTTGTGGGGGCAAAATTATCCGGATGCGGCGCCAAACGGAGAATGACGCCGGTTAAAATCAGGCTAAGCGCTAAAACTTGTTCAAAGCGGTTTTGAGACTTAAAAAGCAACATGGGCTGATTATAACAAAGCCTTATTAGGGTTACCAGGCGATTTAGACACCTCCAGAAGCCTCCAAGAGCCGAAATCAAGCGTCATGTCTTCTTTGGCATTCCGGGTGGAAACAAACAAAAAATCCGGATCTTTCAGGTCTTTAAGCGGTATCCGGATCAAAACCCTGTTTCGCTCGATAAGATAAATCAATTCGCGGTCATAAAAAGATTTGGAACCATCACGCACGAACATTTTATTTCCAAAAAGCTTAAATGTAAGTTTAGGCATGTCGGAAAACATAAAACCTTTGCGGTAGCTGAAAACATAGGCGGTTAGAAGGCCCATTTCATCAAGACTGCTGGAGAAAGGAACCTTAATGATCAAAAATTTGTCATCGATTTCATACGTGACGTCTCCTGGCTGCCCCGCTTTCTCGTGACCCGGCCTGCCAGCAGCCTGCTCGGTGTGCACAGGCTTCACCATTTCCTGAGGATAATCCGCAAAAAGTTCATTTTTTCTGGCAAAAGACATTAAAAAATTTCTGTTATACGAAATTTGGCTTTTGTATTTCAGGATCGCATCAGACTTTTTAGCCGTTTCCTCGGAAGATAATGAAAAAGCGTCCCAATTCACATCCGCTTTCCAATCAATATGTTTTGGAATTGAAAGTTCTTCGTTAGGTAAAAACTTTTTATCCTTGGGCCACTGGTGAGCGTGAATCACGTACAAATGCACTTGGGGGACCGGGTTTAATTGATCATTTAAATTCATTAGCGCGACCTGAAAATACAAATACGTCGCCTGGTGGTCTTGATTCAAATCAAAAGGCGCCGTCACAAATACATGGGTTGGCTGAAAAGATAAAATCGCTTTCTCAAAATCACGAACGACTTCATCACCGCGATAATAATTCCCCAAAGAAAGACTTTCTTTATAAGGCACCTTATTGAGCCGCGTAAAAAAACTACGGAAAGGTTTGGATTTACCCCAACATTTCACCCAAATACCAAGCATCCCTCCGTCCGGATAACCCAAAAACGTCAAATTATCCTCGCCAATGCCCAACATCCCCATGGCATTAATCGACTCTTTTTTTCGGATCAACCCGTTTTTAATAAAATCTGACTTCAAAAAAAGAGGCCGCTTCCGGTAAAAAATGGAGGCAACCTCATTTAACTCTCCATTGGTCACATAAAGCACTTTGACTTGAGCGCCTGCGGAAACAGCCCTTTGAAGCGTTCCGCCCAAACCAAGTGATTCATCATCCGGATGCGGCGCAATCACCAAAATGCGGTCTGAACTAGAGAAAGCTATCTGACTGTCGTCGGCCCACAATTTGTCCGGCCCGGTGAGAAGCCCAAAAAAAAGAAAAATGGCTAAAATTTTTTTAAACTTTTTAAACACGGTCAAGCCTCACCAATACCCTGAGTGGAGTTTTTTCCAGAACGGAAACCGAATAGCCGGGTTCAAGCCCCTCTTTCAAATGAAGCAATTCCTTTTTACGAATCAAAAAATAAATCGGAAATTTGTTTTGATGTAACTTGGAAAAATCCTCCGCGCCTGAAAAAACAGGAATCGGATGCGGCGTGTAAAACCCGCCCTTGGGCTGATCCGAAAAAACGCCCATATTCGTCGCCCCCGTGTAATACGCCATGCCCCTCACAAACATTTTGCTCCCCAAAAAAAGTCCGTCCGGTTCTTTGACTGCCAAATGGCTGTAATCGCTCGCCCACCCCTTGGAAGAAAAAGCCAACGCCGCATTGGGAAGCAGCCAGCCAAATGATAGCACGGAAAAAATAACCATGGAACCAACAGTCATACAAAAAGAATAAAAAATTTTCCTTTTCATGAAAAGAAAAAATGAAATCCAGGATAAAGGAACCAAAGTCCACGTAATCGCGTAAATAGGCGACGAAAGAGGAAGCTCGTAGTTTGCGGCAAAATGCCATCCGGTTACAATTAAAATAACGGGCGCTGCAACCCAGGTAAAAGCCGTGGACCAAAAAAATAAAGGCTTAGTTCTCCATCCCATTTTTAAAGCCCTGAAAAATCTCCAGCCCCAAGCTCCGGCCATAAGCGCGGCTATGGGGTAAAGCGGAAAAATATAACTCATGAGTTTTGATTTTGCGAGCATAAAAAAACAAAATGACGGGATAAAAAGACTGGCCAAGAAACGCCCTATTTTATTTTGTCCCGGTGAAAACGCTCGCCAAAAAGCGGCGGCCACAAAAGAACTCCATGGAAAAAAACCGAAAACCATTACCAGCGGATAAAAATAACCTTTATCCATCCCTCGATGCTCTGCCATAAAAAAACGCCGCACGTTCTCATGAATAAAAAAATGCGCCAAAAAATCCACGCCATGCATTTTGGCCATCATGAAATACCAGGGAAAGCCTATGATCGAAAAAATAGCCAAGCCTCCTTTCCAGGGAAAACTTTTTAAAACCCATTCTTCTCTATTAAACAAAGCGTAAGCTACAATTCCGGATAAAGGTACAAAGAAACCCAAGGGTCCTTTTGTCAAAAATCCCAAACCAAGAAAGACAAAAACAAGATGCCAGGCCAAGGCCCGCCTTCGGGCCTTCAAATAACCCCAGGTAAACGAAGCCAACGCGGCTGTCACGAATAAACATAAAAAAATATCCGTCAGCACAACTCTTGAAAGCACCACGAATTGCCCAGAGGAGGCCAGAATCGACGCCGCGGCAAAAGCAGGCTCCGGTCTTTTGAATAAAATCCTCCCCCAAAGATAAACCAAGAATACGACAAGCATACCGGCCAAACAAGGGCCAAGCCTGGCCGCGAATTCCGTGATTCCGAAGAAATGAAAACAGGCGTACAGAACCCAATAAAAGAAGATAGGCTTTTCAAATTGGGGCTGGCCGAATATGCGAGGCGTCCAGGGATCAGAATTGGCCAGCATTTCTTTGGCGGTTAAGCAATAAAAGGGCTCGTCAGGGTCCAATAAACCGAATTTCCCCAGGTTTGAGCCCAATAGGAGCAAAACCATGACAAAAAGCAGCCCTAAACAAACCGCGTCTTTTCGGATCCCCTTGTTCAAATTAGTCATAGCAAAGAGAAGTGGCGCCCAAGTTATTTGCTTTTCGTTATTCGTTTTACCATAGGCCTCAATTATAATGTCCCACATGAGCTTTCAGCAAAAACTTCTTGAGTGGTTCGCAAAATACCAGAGGCCGCTCCCCTGGCGCAAACGCTATGAACCCTATGAGGTCTGGGTTTCCGAGATCATGCTTCAGCAAACACAAATGGACACCGTGCTTCCCTATTTCGAGCGGTGGATGAAAAATTTTCCGGATATCAAATCTCTGGCAAAAGCAAATTCAGAAAAAGTGCTGAAATTATGGGAAGGTCTGGGTTACTACTCTCGCGCTCGAAATCTACATGAAAGCGCAAAAATAATTCTCAAAGAGTATGGGGGAATTTTTCCCTCGGATTATGAAAATATTTTAAAAATAAAAGGGATCGGCCGTTACACGGCAGGCGCCGTTGCCAGCATCGCGTTTAATCAGGATAAACCGATTGTGGACGGCAACGTGCTAAGGGTATTGTCGCGCGTTTACGCCATCCCGGACCCTATCGACGTGCAAAAAAATAAAGAAACTTTTTGGACTTTGCAGGAAAGTCTCATCCCCAAAGGAAAAGCCAGGGAATTCAATCAAGGCTTGATGGAATTAGGCGCCTTGATTTGCGCTTCACAAAATCCCTCCTGCGCGATTTGCCCTCTTCGCGCCCTCTGCAAAGCCTACGCCAAAGGTGAGGCGGAAAATTACCCCGTCAAAATACAAAAAAAACAAATGGTCAAAGTACAAGCGGCGGCGCTTGTATTGGAAAATGAAGGGAAATATTTAATCCGGCGGAGGCCCATAGGTGAAATCATGGGCGGTTTATGGGAATTTCCGGAGTGGAAATTGTCCAAAGACAAAAAAATGAGCCTGGAGCAAATCCAAAAAAAATTAAAACAAGCGGCAGGGGAAGAATTTGACGGAAAATTCGAAAAAATTCAGCCATTAGGAACAATTAAACGAAACTACACGCACCATTTGGAAACATTGCATGTTTTTCATCACCCGGGACCTGTTTCCATTCGACCGAAAACGGGCTGGCAAAGCCAATGGGTTTCCAAAAAAGATTTTAAAAAATACCCTTTTTCATCCGCCCACGCGAAAATAATCAAGCTATTGGAGCCTGAATTAAGCGCAGTCTTTGCAGAAGCCAAATAATTTCAGGCTGTGATAAACGATTTTGAATTGATGCTTTTTGGCTTCCGCGTCCTGCAGCCGCTCAATCGCCTCATTCTCAAATTCGATGATTTTGCCGCATTTGATGCAAATTAAGTGGTCATGGTGCTTGCGGCCTTGCGAGCGTTCATAAAATTTTTTGCCGTCTCCGAAATCCTGCTCTTCGAGTATCTTTGATTCTTTAAGAAGCGCCAGCGTGCGGTAAACGGTGGCCTTGGAAATCGTCGGGTCCTGCTTTTTTGAAAAATCCAATAGCATTTCCGCTGAAAAATGGCCGTCCCGCAGCGCTTGATGGAGAATGGTGCGACGCTGGCTGGTGAGCTTCAGATCTTTTTTTTCAAGAAAACCCGAGAAAGAACTCTCGATTTCTTGGATCATATTCATGTTACGCTTTTTTGAGGCTTCCGGCGATATTGCCGACTTCTTTATCGACCAAGAATAATCCGCGGCCTTCAAGACCCGCGATACGAATCAAGTCGAGGATGGATTTGAACAGCCTTTCTTCTTCGTGCTGCTCGGCAACGTACCATTGCAGAAAATTGAACGTGGAATAATCTTTCTCTTCCAGGCAAAGCTCGACAAGCTCATTGATCAATCTTGTGACGGTTTGTTCATGTTTTAAAGTTAATTCAAAAACATTCGAGACAGATTTGTACTCCTGGGGAGGCTCTTTTATCTGGGGCGCGATAGCATGTCCTCCCGCTTCGTTGACATAATGAAAAAGCTTCATCATATGCGCCTTTTCCTGATCGGCATGAAGATATAAAAAACCGGCGGAGCCCCTCAACCCTTCTCTGTCGCACCAGGAAGCCATGGAAAGATAATAATTGGAAGCGTAAGCCTCTTCAGAAATTTGTTTATTTAACGCGGATTGAATTTTCTTGGGCAGCATGATGGTTTCCTCTCTGGTTAAAACTGTTAAATAATATTAAACAACTTAAATCCGGCTCTTTCCAGTAAAAAAATGCTTCCGGACCACTATGGCAAACGCTGGAAGATAGGCGGTTCTTGTCATGATTTTTGCGCCTGAGTTTGAATGGAAACTTTTTGAATGCCCATTTTTCTCACTTCGTCCAGAACTTGCACCGCCGTGCCAAAAGAAGCATTTTCGTCGCCGTGAATAAACACTCTCAGATCAGGTTCCGCGGCTTTCATTTTTTGTAAATGCGCGCGTAATTCGTCCAAAGACATCCGTTCCTTGTTTAAATAAATCCAGCCCGCTTGCGTGACGGTTACCGTCGCTGAAGTTTTTCTCTCTTGTGCGGTCCCGGTTGCCGCCTTGGGAAGATTGACGGAAATACCCTGGTTTTTAATCATCGACATGGAAACCATGACAAAAGTCGCCAAAAGAAAAAAGACGATATCAATGAGCGGAATAATTTCGATTCGGGCTTTTTTCTTAACGCTGGGTAACGGAATTTTCATATTCGCCGGTGGGTTTTACCAAAAGAATTTCAAGATGACTGGATGCGTCCTCAATATCATGTCTGGCTTCTTCAAGACGCGTATTTAAATAGTTATAAGGAATCAAAGCTACGATAGCAATGACCAAACCAAACGCCGTCGCGATCAAGGCTTCGGCAATACCGCCTGTGATGGCTGTCGGCGCGTCCAATTCAGCGCCGCCTAAAAGTCCAAACGCATGAATCATACCGGTAACCGTGCCGAATAAACCCAAAAGCGGTGCAAGAGTGATAATCGTGTCCAGCGCGGCCAAACCCTGATTGAAGCGTTTCAGCTCATGATTTGCGGCGCGCAACAAAGCATTGGAAAAAGACTTTTCTTTATTTTCCAAGGCATAAACAAGCGTTTTCACCACAAAATCGTTTGAGGATTTTCCGGTTTCAATAGCTTCTTCTATCCGGCCCTGTTCCACTTCTTCCAATACTTTTTCAACAACTGCGGGCTGCCGCCTTGTTTTTTCACGAATAATAAAAAATACACGCTCCATGACAACCGCCAAAGAAACCACGGATGTTAAAAGAAGCGGCCACATCACGGGCCCGCCTTTTCTAATCAGCTCAAACATAACCTTTCCTTTCTTCTTACATGCTATACGTCAAAAGATAGAAAATCGCCAATTGCTTTGGCTCTAAAACAAATTGAATTTTTATTATACCTTACTAAAGGTTTTTTATGCGGATTGCTCGCTCAT